>NZ_LWEZ01000764.1:0-14246 GCF_001634945.1 Alcanivorax sp. HI0044 | reverse complement strand
GCGCCGACGATCTAACGCTTTTTTACCTTCTGGCACTTTTTATCTTCTGCAACTGGGAGCCCACGCGTGCGCGAGATCATTCTGATCCAGGTATCTGGTAATGACCGGCCCGGCCTGACCGCCGCCTTCACGGGCATTCTTGCCCGTTACCGGCTCAATGTTCTGGATATCGGCCAGGCCGTTATCCACGACACCCTGTCACTGGGCATACTGGTAGAAACCCCGCCGGATGCGGAATCCTCATCGGTACTCAAAGACCTGCTGTTCGAAGCACACAAGCTGAACATCAATGTGCGCTTCCGGCCCATCGACGAAGACCGCTACGAAGAGTGGGTAGCCGGCCAGGGCAAGGACCGCCACATCATTACCCTGCTGGCGCGCAAGATCACCGCCGAGCAGCTGGCCGATGTGACCACCACCGTGGCTGACAACGGACTCAACATCGACAGCATTGCCCGGCTGTCCGGGCGCGTACATCTGGAAGGCGAGGCGCTCAATCAGGACAGCCGCGCCTGTATCGAAATTTCCGTGCGCGGCGAGCCCCAAGACGGCGAGGCCATGCGTGCCGCCTTCCTGAATATCGCCAACGAACGCAATCTGGACATCGCGTTCCAGCGCGATAGCGCCTATCGACGCAACCGTCGCCTGGTGGTGTTCGATATGGACTCCACCCTGATCCGCTCCGAAGTTATCGACGAGCTGGCCACTGAAGCCGGTGTCGGCGAACAGGTGGCAGACATTACCGAGCAGGCCATGCGTGGCGAGCTGGATTTCAACGAAAGCTTCAAGGCTCGTGTGGCGCTACTGAAAGGCCTGGACGAAGGCGCCCTGGAGCGGGTGCGCGAGCGCATCCAGCTCACCGAAGGCGCCGAACGGTTGATCTCGACCCTGCGTGCGCTGGGCTATCGCACCGCCATTCTTTCCGGGGGGTTCACCTGGTTTGGGCAATGGTTACAGCAGCTGCTGGGCATTGATTATGTCCATGCCAACGAACTGGAAATCGAGAATGGCCAGGTCACTGGCCGGGTTGTCGGCCAGATCGTCAACGGCCAGCGCAAAGCCGACCTGCTGAAAGACATTGCGACCCAGGAAGGCATCAGCCTGGAACAGGTCATCGCCGTAGGTGACGGCGCCAACGACCTGCCCATGCTCGGTGAAGCCGGCCTGGGCATTGCCTTTCGCGCCAAACCGCTGGTCAAACAGAATGCGGAGCAAGCCATCTCTACCCTGGGGCTGGACGGCATTCTTTATCTCATCGGTGTGCGGGACAAGGATCAGGCGGAGCTGCTTAAGAGTAGTTGACAGTTGATAGTGGATAATTGACAGCTGCGCGAACAACGCTGCCATGAATCCAAACGCAAGAGGCCGCGCCCATCGACAAGGCGCGGCCTCTTGCGTTTCAAAACGCTCCGGATCAGGAGCGCGACGCTGTCAGCTGTCCACTAAAAAACTACGCTGCGTCCGGGATTTCCAGCTTGTCCATCGGCGCCTGCAGGTAATAGCCCTGCAAATAATCCACGCCTCCCAGTGTCCATAATGCCTGCATCTGTGCGGCCGACTCCACAAAGCCCACTACCGTCTTGCGGTTGCCTTCTTTCACCTGCTTGATGATCGACGTGAGGCGCTCGCGGCCTTCGGCCTTGGACAGCTCCTGGGTGAAAGAACCTTCGAATTTCACCATGGTGGCCGGGATATGCTGGAACAACTTGAACGGATCCAGCCCACCACCGAAACGGCTGATGGAAATACCACACCCCAGCGCTTTCACCTTCTCGGCAAAGGCACCAGCCTGCTTCAGGTACGTGGCCGCGTCGCCTTCACTGAACTGGAACGTGACCCGCGCTCCGTCCATCTTGGCCGCACGCATGGCCTTGCCGAGCCAGTCAGCCAGCGACGCATCCGCCAGGGAGGCGCCATTCAGGTTCAGCACCAGACTGACCGGTTCGCTGAAGGCAGCCGCAGCGCGCATGGCATTGAGGACCACCCAGCGGTCAATCTTGCCCACCAGGCCCTGATCCGCTGCCACCGTCATAAACTCTTTTGCCTCCATGGCCTCCCCCTGCTTCTGCGGCAGGTTCACGAACACCTCAAAGGCATGGTCCGTTTCGTCTTCCAGGCTCATCAGCGGCTGGTAACGCAGATTGAAGGCGCCCTGCTCCAAGGCCTGACGCACCAGCATGGCCACCGCCTCGGAAGACCCGGCGGCCACATCATCCATGGGATCGTGCACTTTGATGGCATTGCCCTTACCGGCATTTTCCCGTTGCGCCTGATTACAACATTTTAGCGCCGTGGTCAGCGTGTCCTGGCTGCTGCGGGCGTCTTCGCGCACAAACGACACCCCCACACTGGCGGTGATATGCACGGTCTTGGCGGCCACTTCCGGCATCAGGGTTTCAATGCCGGCACGCAATCTCTCTGCCAGTTCTGCGGCCTCATCCATATCGGCCACCGGTTGCAGAACGGCAAAATCCTCGCCATCTACCTTGGCCAGATGAGCCTCGCCCACCTCGGCACGCAGCCATTCGGCCACGCTTTTCAGAATCTCATCCGCGCCATCAATTCCCAGACCCGACTGATGGTGCTCAAAGTCATCCAGACGCAGATAGAGCACGGTGGACAGGCGCCCTTCGTTGGCGGCCTGGGCCACACTTTCATCCACCCGATCCATAAACCAGCTGCGGCTGAACAGTCCTGTGACCTGATCTTTCTGGCTCATTTCCTGAAGCCGCTCTTCCATCTCACTCTCATTCACGCCAGCGGCGCGAATCACGATCTGGGTGCAGGCCTCGCCATCGTAAGTGCTGGCCGAAAAGGTGAAGGTGGCATCGAACTCGCTACCCTCGGTATTAACGCCCTTGCATTCCAACTCGTGGGTCTGGCTTTCGTCCTGGGCACGGCTGCGCAACAGCTGCTTCAACTTGGCATGGTCCGAGGCCGACACCATATCCATGATCGGCACCCCGGCCAGGTCGTCAGCGCTTTCATAACCGAACATTTCCACGTAATTGTCATTCGCGTGGATGTGCATGCCATCAAGCACATAGGCAATCGCATCACGGCTCTGGTCCATCAGCAAAGACAGACGCTTCTCCGCATCGTGGCGCACAATTTCGGAGTGCTGCAGCTCCTTGCGAAGACGCAGGAACTCGATGACCCGGTCCACCATCAACGACAGCAGCTCGCGATCATCGTTGGGCACCACACCACGGGCCCCCAGTGACATGCCGGCCTTGATGGTATCGGGGGTGAAATTGTCTTCGAGAAGAATCACCGGGATCGCCTTGCCCAGGCGATTAAGGTGCGCCATGACGCTTTCAAAACTGCTGTCGCCGAAGGTCGGGCGGCACAGCATCAATTCCCACGCGCCACCTTTCAAGGCCCGTAACAGGTCATCCTCACCCAGCGCCAGCTGCGCCCGGGTCGCACGACCGGCATTACGCAGGGCGTTCATCAGCTGCTCAGCCTCATCCTGGGAATCATGGGCGATCAGAAGACGTAAATTATCGAGGGCGTAACTCATGGGGCGATGACTCATGCACTTTTCTTACGGCCCACCATTGTGCCTGACTACCCTGTCTTGGCAACCATCAAAGGGAATGTGCCGAAAACACCGGCCTGCAGCCATTACGCGACGGCCAGGCCCCCTAATGAAAAGTTACGGCAAAATGGAGACACATACGTTTCGCGGCATCCTCGCCGCAACGATACTTTTTGTTATTCTAACAGGCGGCTAATCGGCAGCCTGTGAACGACGAATCGCAAATGACATTTTTCCTGATTCGTCATCAACTTCTACAGGCTGGACCAGATCGAATCCAGCGCATCATCATCCCCGCCTTCCGGGGATTGAGTCGGTGCCGGCGTCGCCATATCCCGAAAGGGATACTGGCTGAACCCGGACGCACCCTGGGTACGGCGCAGCAATTGCACCCGGCGCGGCTCGCCGGCTTCCACCAGCTCCACCTTGACGCCTTCATTGAAGCCCACCGTGGGCAACAACAGGGTAGCGGGCTGCCCCACAGCAGCCAGCTCGGGCAACACCACACCGCGCATAAAATCACTGTCGAGTCCCTGCTTGCGCAGGGCCCGTGCCGCCACCGGACGTCCGCCTGGCGCCAGTAACTCCACACCAAAACGGGCACCATGGTTCGGCAACTGCGTCACCCAGCGCACCACGGCCAGGGACCACTGGCTATCGGGGTGATCGCGCAGGGCAAGCAATTCACCGGTGCGCATCAGGCTTGGCGTATTTCCCTGCCACGACAGGCAATAGCCGCCCGGGCTCGCGTTCACTTTCTGGCAGTGATAACTCACTGGCAGAGTGCCTTCCGAGCGCTGACTGCCCGGCGCACCCATTTCAATGGTCTCGCCGACATAATCCGATTGATAGGCCGTTGCCCAGGGGTCTGCGTTCTGCTGTTTCTGCTTGTTGCTCTTCTGGATGTTCGCCAGGAAAGGGTTGTGCTCTTCTTCGGCACTCAGCACGGAAAGACTGCCGCGCTCCACCATGGTTTCAAAAGCCACCTTGCCGGACAGGAAGTAGTGCACCCCCACCAGACCAAAGCACAACTCAATTTCGCCGCTTTCCGGCATGCGCTTGAACGCCCGCTCGGTCAGCGCACCCCAGACCTGCTGCAGATGGGTAAGCAGACCCTCATTGAGACTCTTGGGCACAACCAGTTCGCTGTCACCGGGAGCTCTCAGCCAGGCGGTTATGGCCTCCACCAGACGGGTGGAATCAATGTAACGCCAGCTTTGCGATGCCTGGGAGGCATGGGTACGGTAAATCGGCGGCCGGTCGGCCTGCAGGTCAAAGACAAACAGGTCGTCATCATCACTGGCTGTGCTGATCTCGATCAGCGGCGCCCAGGCAAACGCCGCCTTGTAGATGCCCGCCAGCTCCTGCTGACGCAACTGATTGGGTTTCGCCGTGGCCAGCAACAGGCAACGGGCGTAGGCGGACTGGATACTGCTTTCGACTTCACCATCCACCACCGGAGTCGCGCTGATCCCGTGGAGTTCAGCCAGCAGGAACAGCTGGTGCAGCTCCAGCCACAAATGACGGGGGCTGGGGAAATAGAGTTGATAACAGCGCAGCAGTGTATCGCCCAGGGCCGTCACCGCCCGATGGATAGCGGTAGTCACCGCTCGCCGAACGGCCTTGTCCTTGACCTTGCGAATGCCACGCACCGCCACCAGCTTGTACCCGTTCGCCAGATGCCCCTGCAGGGCCTGGGCGAGACTGGCCACGCGGCGAGCCTTCTCAGGCAACACCAGGGACTGATTCAGATAGTGTTTTTGCAGCGAATCGCTGACATGAAGAATAGACGGGCGCACGACTTCCAGTAACTGAAAGCGGAGTTTGGAATCAATCTGCAGCCGATTAAGCTCCTGAATAAACTGGTACAGCTGTCGAGCCGTTTCTCCCATATTCATGATCGGAAGAGACTCCACCCACTGCTCCAGCTTCTTCGGCTGATCAGCGCCAAGTGTCAGGTGCGGCAAATCCTGCTCGGGCAGTTTCAATCGCACTGTCTGGGCTGGTTGCTCCATGAAGATAATCCTTATCTTGGCGGCATCCAGGCTACCTAGTTATTTGGTATTAGTTCTTGTTATTTATGCGTCCTGTGTCACACGACTTTACGATACCGCTACAATTCTGTAAACGCTGTGCCACATTCCTCAGAAAGGGCTTGCGGACCGCGCCTCTTAACCGGCCAGCACCGTTTTAGCGGGCTCTCCCGGCTCTTCCCGAGTCAGCCTTGGCACCAGAAAGCCCGGCAGGCGCGCACGCAAGTCCGCATGCAGCTCCCGGGCAATGGCATCGGGCACGGCAAAATGGGCTGCTCCCTGCACTGCATCCAGCTGATGCAGGTAATAAGGCAACACTCCCGCAGCAAAAAGGGCATCGGATAAATCCGCCAGCGTTTCCACCCTGTCATTCACTCCGGCCAGCAGCACACTCTGGTTCAACAGGGTGATACCCGCACCACGCCAATCGCGGCAACCCGCCGCCAGGGCCGGGCTGATTTCACGCGGGTGGTTGGCATGCAGCACCAGCACGGTTTGCCAGCGGTCATCGGTCAGCAATGCTCTCAAGCCCGCGTCCAGCCGCTCGGGAATCACCACCGGAGTCCGGCTATGGATGCGTAACCGGCGCAGGTGGGGGATGCCTGCCAGGGCTTCCAGCAGTTGCTCAAGGCGCCGATTGTTCAGGGTCAGCGGATCGCCGCCACTGAGAATCACCTCATTAATATCCGGCCGCGCCGCCAGCCATTCCAGTGCCTGCTCCCAGCGCTTGCCGCTTAGATGTGTCTGGTAAGGAAAGTGCCGCCGAAAGCAGTAACGGCAATGCACCGCGCACGCCCCGGTGACTACCAGCAGTGCCCGCCCATGGTACTTATGCAACAGGCCCGGCACCGCCGTGTGCTCGGCTTCCTCCAGCGGGTCAGCACTGTATCCCTGCTGGAGCTGGCGCTCCTCAGGCGCGCTGAGCACTTGCCGCAACAGCGGATCATTCGGGTTGCCCCGCTCGATCAGGTCCACGTAGCGACGCGGCACCCGCAAGGGAAAATCGCCTGCCGCCGCCAGGCTGGCGGGCAGGTCCTGCGGAGTCAGTCCCAGCTGCGCAAACAGCTCCGCCGGGTCGGTAATCAGATCGGCCTGCTGGCGCTGCCAGTCCGGCAACTCCCAACCGGCCGCTTCCTGCGTTATCATTGCCAGCCTTTCCAATGCCATACATCAACCTTTGGAACATTATTTATGGCCAACTATTCTACCAGTGAATTCAAGTCTGGCTTGAAAGTCATGCTCGATGGCGACCCCTGCTCCATCATCGAAAACGAATTCGTCAAGCCGGGCAAGGGCCAGGCATTCAACCGCGTGAAACTGCGCAACCTGCGTAACGGCAAGGTCTGGGAGCGCACCTTCAAGTCCGGCGACTCCCTGGAAGGCGCCGACGTGATGGACGTCCCCATGCAGTACATCTTCAACGACGGTGAATTCTGGCACTTCATGGACCAGACTTCCTTCGAGCAGAAGCAAGCCGACGAAGCGGCTGTGGCCGACGCCAAGCAATGGCTCAAGGAAGAAGACATCTGTGAGGTGACCCTCTACAACGGTGAGCCACTGTCCGTGAGCCCGCCCAATTTCGTGGAGCTGGAAATCACCGAAACCGACCCGGGCCTGAAAGGCGACACCGCTGGCACCGGTGGCAAACCCGCCACCCTGAGCACCGGTGCAGTCGTGCGCGTTCCGCTGTTCGTGCAGACCGGTGAAATCGTCAAAGTGGACACCCGGACCGGCGATTACGTGGGTCGGATTAAAAGCTAGACGCCTGACGCCAGATGCCTGACGAGCATACCCCAATGCATGACTGGCAGCCCACCGCCTCTCTGGAGGCCATGAAAGCGCGCGCTGAGCTGCTACGCACAGTGCGCGCCTTTTTTGATGCCCGCAACGTGCTGGAAGTGGACACCCCGCAACTGGCCCACCACGGCGTCAGCGACCTGCACATCCAGTGCATCCCAGTGGCAGGTTACGGCTACCTGCAGAGCTCCCCCGAATACCACATGAAACGACTGCTGGCCGCCGGCAGCGAGCCGATCTACCAGATCTGCAAGGCGTTCCGGGATGGTGAGGCCGGCAGGCGACACAACCCGGAGTTCACCATGCTGGAATGGTATCGGCCGGGCTTTTCCCTCAAGGATCTGGTGGACGAATGCCTGGCGCTGTTTGCCAAACTCTTTTGCGACACGCCCTCGCAGACTTACTCCTTTCGCGAACTGTTCCTGCAGGTCACCCGGCTTGATCCGCTCACCGCCAGTGACGCGGAACTGGTGGCCTGCGCGCAATACCATGGCGCACCGCCAGGGCTGAGCAAAACCGCCGCCGTGGACTACCTGATGGCCACCAAAGTGGAAGCTGCCCTGCCCGCCGAACAGCTCTCTGTGGTCACTGACTTCCCCGGCTGGGCCGCCGCACTGGCGCAAACCCATAAAGACGAAGACGGCGCCTTGCTCGCCCGCCGATTCGAGATCTATTACCGCGGCCTGGAACTGGCCAACGGCTATCAGGAACTCACCGACCCGGACGAACAACGCCAACGTTTCGAGCAGGACAATACCCTGCGCAAGAAGCATGGATTGAACCCCATGGCCGCGGATCCTTTCTTGCTTGACGCCATGGACGCCGGCCTGCCCGCCTGCAGCGGCGTAGCCATGGGCGTAGAGCGGCTACTGATGGCACAGCAAAGCCATGGCCGCATTGACGACGTCCAGACCTTTCCCTGGTCCCGCGCCTGAACCCGCTTTTCGCTTCAATCACCGGGAGAGAATGTTCACGCTCCACACGGCTCACGTTCAGCAGACCCGATTTTCAGCCTTATCCTGGCCCATTGAGCGTCACTCGTAGCACCCCGCCAGCCTGCTATACTCGCCGCACACCCCGTTCGGTTACCGGATCAACAAGGAACGCCATGAAATACCGCGATCTTCGAGACTTCATCAGCCAGCTGGAACAACTTGGCGAACTCAAGCGCATCACCGTTCCGGTGGACCCGAATCTGGAAATGACCGAAATCTGCGACCGCACCCTGCGCGCCGGCGGGCCCGCCCTGCTGTTTGAAAACCCGGTGGGCTTTGGCACCCCGGTGCTGGGCAACCTGTTCGGCACCGAGCGCCGAGTCGCGCTGGGCATGGGCCGCGACTCAGTGGCGGAGTTGCGTGAACTGGGCGAACTGCTGGCTTTCCTCAAGGAACCGGAGCCGCCCAAGGGCTTTCGCGATGCCTGGGAAAAACTGCCGGTATTCCGCAAGGTCCTGAGCATGAGCCCCAAGGTGTCCAACTCCGGCCCCTGCCAGGAAAAGGTGCTGGAAGGCGATGAAGTAGACCTGTACAAGCTGCCCATCCAGACCTGCTGGCCCGATGATGCCGGCCCCCTGGTCACCTGGCCGCTGGTGATCACCCGCGGCCCCAACAAGGAACGCCAGAACCTGGGCATCTACCGCCAACAGCTGATTGGCCGCAACAAGCTGATCATGCGCTGGCTTAGCCACCGGGGCGGCGCGCTGGATTTTCAGGAATGGCAGCAACAGCATCCCGGCGAGCCATTCCCGGTGAGCGTGGCGTTGGGCGCCGATCCTGCCACCATTCTCGGCGCGGTGACCCCGGTTCCCGATACCCTCAGCGAGTACGCCTTTGCCGGTTTGCTACGCGGCTCCAAGACCGAGCTGGTAAAATGTATCGGCAATGACCTGCAAGTCCCCGCCAGCGCCGAATTTGTTTTAGAGGGCTACCTCTACCCGGACGACATGGCAGACGAAGGCCCCTTCGGCGACCACACCGGGTATTACAACGAGGTGGAACGCTTCCCGGTGTTCACCGTGGAACGCATCACCCACCGCCGCGACCCCATTTACCACAGCACCTACACCGGCCGGCCACCGGATGAGCCGGCAGTGCTGGGCGTGGCCATGAACGAAATCTTCGTGCCGATCCTGAAAAAACAGTTCCCGGAAATTGTGGACTTCTACCTGCCCCCGGAAGGCTGCTCCTACCGCATGGCGGTGGTGACCATGAAGAAGCAGTACCCGGGCCATGCCAAGCGGGTAATGATGGGCGTGTGGTCCTTCCTGCGCCAGTTCATGTACACCAAGTTCGTGATTGTCTGCGATGACGACGTCAACGCCCGCGACTGGAAAGACGTGATCTGGGCCATGACCACCCGCATGGACCCGGCCCGCGATACCGTGATGATCGAAAACACCCCCATCGACTATCTGGACTTCGCTTCTCCAGTGGCCGGGCTGGGCTCCAAAATGGGCATGGATGCCACCAGCAAGTGGGCCGGTGAAACCACCCGCGAGTGGGGCCGCGCCATCGCCATGGACCCCGCCGTGAAAACCCGGGTGGATGAAATGTGGGCATCCCTGGGTATCGATACCCCGGAATAACCCCCGGGGTGGGCGCCGCATCACATCACAACAGTGGCGCCCAAACACAAATGTGGTACGATCGTACAAAACAAAGATAACAAGGTCGCCCATGTCCGCTTTTTCGTCACTGAATCGCCGTGCTTTCCTGAAATCCCTGGCCGCCACCGGCGCCCTGGGCTCAATGGGCCCCGGCCAACTGCTCGCCAGCACCGGCAACGCGCCCGCCTGGCAAAACTGGTCCGGTAACCAGAGCGCCAGCCCTCGACAACTGGTGTACGCCACCGATGAAAACGTGGTGCGCAACACCATGCGCAACAGCACCGGCATCCTGCGGGCTTTCGGCGGCAGCCACTCTTTCAGTGGCATCGTGCCCACCGACGACACCCTGATCTCCCTGGAGCCCATGGCCGGACTGCGTGGCACTGACGGCAACGTATTCCGTTACGGTGGCGGCACCCGGCTGGCCATGGCCAGTGCCATGGCCTACGAACAGGGCTACAGTTTTACCAATGAACCGGACATCAACCTGCAATCCCTGGCCGGAGCCATTGCCACCAGCACCCACGGCACCGGGCTGGGCCTGCAAAGCCTGTCCGGGCAAGTGGATTCCTTGCGCCTGATCACCCCCGACGGCGAAGCGCTGGAATTAACCGCCACCGATGGCGACACCTTTCTCGCTGCCTGCTGTAACGTGGGCGCCCTGGGAGTGGTCACCGAAATCGGTTTTCGCCACGAACCGGCCTTCCGGCTGGAAGAACACACCTGGACCTTGCCGCTTCGTGAGGCCATGGATTTTGTGGAGAAGGAAAAAAACAACTTCCGCCACATCGAATTCTTCGCCTTCCCGCTGGGCGATCAGGCCATCGTCAAGACCATGGAGATCACCACGGATCCCCAGGACAGCCCCACCCGTGCCGACGACAACGAGCTGCTGGAAATGGTCTCCAAACTGGCCATGCAGGCCGGCTGGCTCACCCCCACCCTGCAGAAGCTGTCCACCCTGTTTGTGGAAGACAGCCGTTATGTGGGCCCGGCCAACAAAGTCTTTGCCAATCACCGCACCGTGCGTTTCAACGAAATGGAATACACGGTACCGGCGGAACAAGGCATCGCTTGCCTGGAAGAAGTCTGCGCCGCCATTCGCGAGCATGACATCAACGTGTTCTTCCCCATTGAATTCCGTTACGTCGCCGCCGACGACAACCTGCTGTCCATGTTCCATCAGCAGCCCGGCGCCAGCCTGTCGATACACCAATACTTTGAACAGGACTACCAGCCGCTTTTCGACGTGGTAGAACCCATTCTGCGTCGCTACGCCGGTCGCCCTCACTGGGGCAAGATTCATAACCTGGGACGCAAGGAACTGGCCGAACTGTATCCGGCCTTTGACCGTTTCCAGGCCGTGCGCAAAGAACTGGACCCACAGGGGCGGATGTTGAACCCGCATCTGCAGCGCCTGTTTTTATAGGGTAGAAATCGGCCATGTCGCAAAGGCTTAGCTGGCCCTTGCGGCCTACGCACTCTTGATCGGTTATCGCTTATGAAACGACGTCATTTTCTTTTTGGCGCAGTCGCGCTTGCTGCGGGTGGCTGGTGGCTGCGGCCGGACAATCGTGGGGCGGCCCATAATGCCTACTTCCAGTCGCTGAACGATATCCTGAAACAACAGGGCCCCGGCCGCCCGCTGATGCTCATTGACCGTCAGCGGCTGATAGCCAACTGCCAGACACTGGTCGGCCTGCTGCCCAGCCATTGCCAATTGCGCATCGTGGCGAAATCCCTGCCCAGCGTGCCGCTGATTCAGGAAGTCATGACCCACACCGGCAGCCAGCGAGTGATGGTTTTCCATCAACCCTTCATGAATGCCCTGGCCGATGCCGAGCCCGGCGCAGATATGCTGCTGGGCAAACCCATGCCCATCCAGGCCGCCCGTCGTTTCTACACCGAGCTGGGCGAGACCCACCCCTTCGATCCAGACCAGCAATTGCAGTGGTTGATTGATTCTTCAACCCGCCTTGAGCAGTACCTGGCACTGGCCCGCGAAAACGGCAGACGACTCAATATCAATATCGAAATTGACGTGGGCCTGCACCGGGGAGGCCTCAACGACCCGCAACAACTGGACGCCATGATCTCGCTGATCGAGGCCCATCCTGAGCAACTGCGTTTCAGCGGCTTCATGGGCTACGATGCCCACGTGGGGAAATTGCCCGCCTTTATCCAGAGCGCCGAAGAGGGCCACCGGGAAACCGAAGCCCTCTACCAACGCTATATCGACAGGCTGTATCAGCTGAACCCCGCCTACCAGCAACAGACATTGTGCTTTAACGGCGCCGGCAGCCCCACGGTGGCACTCTACGACAACACCACCGTGGTCAACGAACTCAGTGCCGGCTCCTGTCTGGTCAAGGCCAGCGATTTCGACCTGCCACTCTTGAAAGACTTTCAGCCCGCCGCCTTTATCGCCGCCCCGGTGATCAAACAACTGGACGGCCTCACACTGCCCGGGCCACTACCGCTGGGTGAACTCTGGCAAGGCTGGGATGCCAACCGTCGGCACACCTATTTTATTTACGGCGGCTACTGGAAGGCCGAGCCGGTTTCCCCGCCGGGGATCCAGGCCAACCCGGTGTACGGTGTGAGCACCAACCAGATGATGTACAACGGCAGCCCGGACACCGCCCTGCAGATAGACGACCAACTGTTCTTCCGGCCCACGCAAAGCGAATTCGTGCTGCTGCAGTTTGGTGACCTGGCGGTGTGGGATAACGGTGCCCTTGCCGACTGGTGGCCCCCTCTTCCCCAGGGCAACGGCGCCTGATGACCTGGCCGTTGCTCAGCCGGTTTGCGCACCTCGCCAGCCTTGCCCCCGTTGCCCTGTGCGACCTGCCCACCCCGGTGGAACCGCTGCCAGCACTGGGGTCGCTCTGCTGGGTGAAACGCGATGACATCAGCGCCCACCCGTACGGCGGCAACAAACTGCGTAAACTGGAGTGGGTGCTGGGCGAGATTCGCCAACGGCCCATCAAGCGCGTCGTCACCCTGGGAGCCACCGGCACCAACGCCGGGCTGGCCACCGCCTTACTCTGTGAGCAGGAACAACTGGGCTGTGACATTTTCACTTTTCCCCAGCCAGACTCCCCCGTGGTTCACCAGAACCGCCAGCGCATGCAACAGGCCAATGCCCAACTCCACGACCGCAACAGCCTGCTGCGGGCCGCACTGGGCTGGTATCTGCACCCGGGACGCCTACGTGGCGATCATTACTTTCTGTATGCCGGCTGCTCCAACCCGGTGGCCACCCTTGGCTATGCCAACGCCATACTGGAGCTCCAACAGCAAATCAACGACAGCCTCTGCCCGGCACCCGCTGACATTGTGGTCGCCGCCGGCTCCGGTGCCACCGTGGCCGGGCTGCTGGTGGGCAACCAGCTCAGTGGCCTGAATGCCCGCATCCATGCCGTGCAGGTAGCCCAGGACCACCTCGGCCCGTTCTCGGTATGCAATGCCCGGCTGGTCATTCGCATGGCCCGGCAATGCTGGCAACAGCTGGGGCTGCCCCGGGAACAATTCGATAGCAGTTTTCTGCAATGGCATGACAACTACCTGGGCACGGGTTACGGCCACCCCACCGCCGCCAGCAGCCAGGCCGTGAATGCCGCCGCCCACAGTGGCCTCACCCTGGAAAATACCTATACCGGCAAAGCCTTCGCGGCGTTTCTCGCCCTTGCAAACACCGCGGTGCAACCCTGCCTGTTCTGGCACACCTTCAATAGCCAGCCCCGATAGCCCTGGTCACCGATGCCCGTCTCTTCTCTTCTTCCAAACCTGTGAGCCAGCTCGCAAAACGCAGCGTTATGCAGGGGCTTTAACCGAGCTTTTACAAACATCAGGAACGACCTACCCCCATCGCCCCACTAATCCCCTGAGACATCAACCAAGGAGGATGACTCATGAAAAAATTGATTCTTGCATCTGTACTGCTGGGCGCCACCGCCACCGTGACCGCCGGCGACACCATCACCACCGACAGCGCCGCCATTAATCAGGGCATCAAGGAAGGCACTGAAGTACGCATGGACGGTGAAGTGGTTCAAGCGCTGGGCGATGAGCGTTATTTGCTTCGTGATCGCAAAGGGCAATTCGAAGTCGAGCTCGATGATGACCTGACCGCTGACCGCCCGCTGAAAGCCGGCACCCAACTTTCCTTTACCGGTGAAGTGGACCACGACGACGGCCGCAGCGTGGTGGATGTGAAGAAGGTGCACTCAGTGAAAGGCACAAGCACCAACAGCCCGAGCGCGACGAT
>NZ_LWEZ01000763.1:0-560 GCF_001634945.1 Alcanivorax sp. HI0044 | reverse complement strand
GGTCTGGAACCAGCCATGGTCCATAATCCGGTCCAGGCCAAGAATCTCGCCATAGAAGGCCTGCGCCTTGCCCAGATCGTCCGTGGCCACATTGGCCATGATGCGTGTCACCTTCATCGTTACCCCTGTCATTCTTTCTTCATTCTTGCTGCATTGTTCTTGCTGGCGTTTTCTTGCCTGCTCCAGGCACTAAACCATTCTTTCGCATGCTAGAATGAACCCTGTTCAATATCGACAGTCTCATCCCATCCGTCACAGACCTGCCCGCTGCCTTCATCCAGGAACCCTTATGTCCTCCGACTCCAGTCGCTTGCTTCGCCTTTCCCTCGCTCTGGCTCTGGGGGGCTTTGGCATTGGCAGTGGCGAGTTCGTCATTATGGGACTGATGCAGCGCGTGGCCACCGACCTGCAAGTCCCGGTGCCGGATGTGGGCTATGCCATCAGCAGTTATGCGCTGGGGGTGGTGGTCGGTGCACCGCTGATTTCCGCTCTGGCGGCCCGGGTGCCCCGGCGAGGACTGTTGATCACCCTGATGCTGGTGTTTGCCGTGGGCAACATGG
>NZ_LWEZ01000762.1:0-434 GCF_001634945.1 Alcanivorax sp. HI0044 | reverse complement strand
AGATCAGTGCGATTAATGGCCCCTGGGTGGCGTTGATTACCAGCAGTCGACTGCTTGCGGCGTTCACCGCCTGTTTGGCCTGACAGGTCCAGCCCAGGCAGTCCGTGTGAAAACGATTAACGGTGAGCTGGCCATTACCGGTCTCGTAGGCGACAAAGCCGGGTCCTTCCTGCAGGGCAATCGTGGCGGTCTGTGTGGTGTCCATGGACAGGGGAAGCTTGGTGCCCACCGGGTGCGAACCCTGGGAAGGGTCGTCCATGTAATGGTCGATGTTCACCGCGTTGTAGCGCGGGTTCATCTTGAAGAAAAAGTTTTCCCCGCCGAGCGTGAAAAAGCTGAAATTTTCCCAGCCTTTTGCCCATTCCTTATGCCAGGTCATGGCCACGCCAAGCGGGGTGTTGGGAGGCACCGTGAGTTGATAAAGGCGGCTGGTG
>NZ_LWEZ01000761.1:0-472 GCF_001634945.1 Alcanivorax sp. HI0044 | reverse complement strand
CGGAAGGTAAGGAAGGCACTTACTACGGCCAGTGTGCGGAACTGTGTGGCAAGAACCACGCCTTCATGCCGATTGCTGTAGAAGTGGTGACCCAGGACGAGTTCAAGACCTGGATCGCTGAAGAGTAGGAAAAAGCTGCCTCAGGCCCGGATCTGACACCGTTTGCCGGCATTGATCAGGCGCTGGAAGAAGGTAAGCAGGTTTACGACAGCGCTTGTGCCCTGTGTCACGGAGCCAATGGTGAAGGCGGTATCGGCCTGGCGTTTGCCGGTACGGAATTTGCCACCAATAAAGAGCACCTGAACGAGCACATTGATGTGTTGGTCAATGGCCGTGGTGCCATGCCCAACTTCAAGGCTCAGCTGACACCTCGCCAGATTGCGGCGGTGATCACCTACGAGCGTAATGCTTTCGGCAACGACACCGGCGATCTGATTCAGCCCGCCGACGTTAACGACCACGAATAAGGGAG
>NZ_LWEZ01000760.1:0-304 GCF_001634945.1 Alcanivorax sp. HI0044 | reverse complement strand
CCAGTTCAGCAAGAGTCAAGCTATGAGCTGAACGCAACTGCTTTAACCGCAGCCCCTGAAAGCCCTCAACGCCTGTTCTCATATCAGCCCTTGTCACCTTCGTTCATGTCTTGATTTTCTGCGTCGCGCATCCTATCACGCAGTTTCGGATAAGCGATATCGGGAAGAGCCTCCTCCTCACCATAGTACTGCCAGAGCTGGCTGACATCCGTCCACAAGTGGTAACTGGTTGGATGATCGCTATAGGGCACAGCAATAACACAACTAAGAGGGCGACTATGGTCCCGTTCAGTCCACTTGGCTG
>NZ_LWEZ01000759.1:0-476 GCF_001634945.1 Alcanivorax sp. HI0044 | reverse complement strand
GATGAAGCCAACGGCAAAATCCTGATGGCCACCGTGAAAGGCGATGTGCACGACATCGGCAAGAACATTGTTGGCGTGGTGCTGCAATGTAATGGCTATGACGTGGTGGACCTGGGCGTCATGGTGCCTTGCGAGACTATTCTCGAGGTAGCCAAAGAAGAAAATGTGGACATCATTGGCCTCTCCGGGCTGATTACCCCCTCGCTGGAAGAAATGGTGCATGTGGCCAGCGAGATGCAGCGCCTGGAAATGGACCTGCCGTTGATGATTGGCGGTGCTACCACCAGCCGCATTCATACCGCGGTGAAGATTGATCCGGCCTATGACAAGGCCGTGGTCCATGTTGCTGATGCCTCCCGTGCCGTCGGCGTGGCCTCCAGGCTGCTCTCCAAAACGGCCAAGGACGACTTTGTCTCCGAACTCAAGGAAACCTACGAGGCACTGCGCGTCCGGCGCAAACAACAGCAGGTGGACCG
>NZ_LWEZ01000758.1:0-409 GCF_001634945.1 Alcanivorax sp. HI0044 | reverse complement strand
GAAGAAACCCAGCCCATAAACCACATCCTGATTGGGGCAGGTGACAAAGGTTTCTGCCGGATCAATGTAGTCATTGAGCATGGCAATGTGTCCCTGAGGGGCCACTGGTACGATGCCGTTGAGTAACCCAGGTTTGGGTGCCTGGGTAATGCCCGCGCGTCGATTCGCCTGGTTGACCATGGGCCAGGCCCAGACATAGGACTGAGCGGCAACCACCCTGGCGTAAGACTCGGACATGGATGCCCCTTCTTCGGGCTGGTTCAGGTCTTCAAATGAGCGAGAAAGCGTTTCATTGTCAGGAACTGTGGTGGCTGCTGCGGGGGTGTTTTCGGGAGGCGCTGTGTTGGTCGGTGCGGATTCTTCAGAGCTGTCGTTGTTGCAGCCGACAAGGGCAACAGCCCCAAGCAGA
>NZ_LWEZ01000757.1:0-606 GCF_001634945.1 Alcanivorax sp. HI0044 | reverse complement strand
GATCCCCATCTCCAAGTTCTTCGACGCCAAAGCGGGCGTACGTTTCGATACGCCCGAGGGGCCGGACCGTACATATGCCGTTCTCGGTGTAGCCGGGCTGGCTCCCCAATGGTTTGAGATCGATGCAAACCTGTATGTCAGTAAGGATGGCGATACGTCAGCCGAACTGGATGCAGAGTACGAGCTGCTTCTCACCAACTACTGGATTCTGGCGGCAACGCTGGATGCCACGGTTGCGTTTAGCGAGGACCGGGAAATTGGCGTTGGTAAAGGACTGGTTTCTACTGAAACCGGACTCAGGTTGAGCTATGATCTGATCGACCGTGCGTTCTCGCCTTATGTGGGCGTGGTGCATGAGCGCAAATACGGCGATAGTGCCGACTTTGCCGAAGCGGACGGCGGCAGTACAGCAGATTGGTTTGCTGTGATTGGAGCGCGCATCGCACTCTGATCAGGTACTTAGGGGCTAAAGATATTTCTTTGGCCCGTTTTTCTCGACATTGATGCAAGTGAGATCTACCCAAGCCAGCATTGGCTATTTATTGAGTATCAAACGCCGTTCAAAACAACAGGAGGTTGTATGAGCAGCACGCACGACAGAACCAC
>NZ_LWEZ01000756.1:0-264 GCF_001634945.1 Alcanivorax sp. HI0044 | reverse complement strand
GAAACCGCCGGTACACGGGCACAGCTCGACAGGAAATAGCACCGCTGTGTAGGAGTTCCCTTCCAGGGGACGAACCAAGCGCCAGCGCGGAGCTCACCCAAAGGGGTGGTAAGAAACCGCCGGTACACGGGCACAGCTCGACAGGAAATAGCACCGCTGTGTAGGAGTTCCCTTCCAGGGGACGAACCGAGCGACAGCGCGGAGATCACCCAAAGGGGTGGTAAGAAACCGCCGTTACATGGGCAAAGCTCGACAAGAAACAGC
>NZ_LWEZ01000755.1:0-771 GCF_001634945.1 Alcanivorax sp. HI0044 | reverse complement strand
GCAAGACATTCCTGCTAACTCACTGGAATGGCGGCCACGACATCCCCGACCCCTACAAACGCGGCCGGGATGCCTTCGAAAGAATCTACCCGCCCATGCGCGAAGCCACAAAAGCCTGGGCAGAAAAACTGTAGATAGTTATGTAGGAGCACCTCTTGAGGTGCGAATCGTGCCCCCTTCTAGGGGGCACTGTAGGAGTTCCCTTCCAGGGGACGAACCAAGCGCCAGCGCGGAAATCACCCAAAGGGGTGATAAGAAACCGCCGGTACACGGGCACAGCTCGACAGGAAATAGCACCGCTGTGTAGGAGTTCCCTTCCAGGGGACGAACCAAGCGCCAGCGCGGAGCTCACCCAAAGGGGTGGTAAGAAACCGCCGGTACACGGGCACAGCTCGACAGGAAATAGCACCGCTGTGTAGGAGTTCCCTTCCAGGGGACGAACCGAGCGACAGCGCGGAGATCACCCAAAGGGGTGGTAAGAAACCGCCGTTACATGGGCAAAGCTCGACAAGAAACAGCACGGCTGTGTAGGAGTTCCCTTCCAGGGGACGAACCAAGCGACAGCGCGAAGATCACCCAAAGGGGTGGTAAGAACCGCCGGTACACGGGCACAGCTCGACAGGAAATAGCGCCACTGTAGGAGTTCCCTTCCAGGGGACGAACCAAGCGCCAGCGCGGAGCTCACCCAAAGGGGTGGTGAGAAACCGCCGGTACACGGGCACAGCTCGACAGGAAACAGCACCGCTGTGTAGGAGTTCCCTTCCAGGGGAC
>NZ_LWEZ01000754.1:0-273 GCF_001634945.1 Alcanivorax sp. HI0044 | reverse complement strand
ACAGAGGTACCACCAAGTGACGGTATTCTTTCGACACAGCAAGCATTTGCTCGCCTCGCTGGCACTGTTCAGCGTACTGGGGCTAATGCTGGCCATGCGTCCCACCCCCTCCGCCATGGAGCGCGTTATCGCCCGTGGGGAGCTGGTGGTGCTAACCCGCCCGTCCAACACGACCTATTACGAAGATCAGCACGGTTTCACCGGCATGGAATACGAACTCGCCAAAGGGTTCGCTGACAGCCTGGGGGTAGAACTGCGCATCCTCGAATCCGA
>NZ_LWEZ01000753.1:0-7708 GCF_001634945.1 Alcanivorax sp. HI0044 | reverse complement strand
TCAGCAGCTGCTCAAGGGGCTGCAGACGGAGCGGGTGGCGGTGGAGCCAGAGCAGCCCGCCGAGCCGGTCCAGCCGGAAACGGTGCC
Source organism: Alcanivorax sp. HI0044 (assembly GCF_001634945.1). Taxonomy (NCBI): domain Bacteria; kingdom Pseudomonadati; phylum Pseudomonadota; class Gammaproteobacteria; order Oceanospirillales; family Alcanivoracaceae; genus Alcanivorax; species Alcanivorax sp. HI0044. Next base: position 7,621 of record NZ_LWEZ01000753.1, on the reverse strand, counting down.
GGAATTGCCGGAAAATCATTTCCTGGTGAAGAAATGCAGCCAGCTGCCGCCCGGGCAGTGGATTGAAATTCAGGATGACGGCGAACCTCGCCGCGCCAAGCTGGCGGCCAACATCCGCGCCGGCGTGAAAATGGTGTTTACCAACCGCCGCGGTATCAAGGTGCAGGAGTTTTCTGCTTACACCCTGGCCGTTGCCCTGCATAACGGGACTGTTAAACTCATTGAGGAGGGAGCCCTGTTTGACCGGGCTCTGGAAGCAGTTATTGGCGATCTGCGTCGCATGCAGGGTAACGTGCAACACTAACCCCTGCCGTATTCATCCCGGCGCAGGCATAAGAACCTGTTGATGATCTATACGCAGCCGCGTTGCTGCTAAAAATGGTGGCAGGCAAGGCGCGGACCGCAGGGCCTGACGGGTCAAGTTCAAGGTCTGCAACACAGCACGGCACCATTTTTAGCGGTAACCCGAAGGGCCGGGCCCCTTTCTTTAAGGAAAAGAGGCCGCCAGCCCGCGATTGCGCTTATTTATGTAGAATGACTACACGAAAGAATCGCAATCACGACCTGGCGAAAAAATTGACTCCGGCGCGGTTGCGTATAGATCATGAACAGATTCTAGGGAGCTTGCGCGGGTGCTTACCCTTTCCGGACATCGTGTCGATCAGGCGCAATGGTGCCCATCCCCCAATTTTAATGAACGCCCTGATCCGGCTGATATCTCGTTGCTGGTGATCCATAACATCAGTTTGCCGCCGAGCCAGTTTGGCGGCGGCCATATCGAAGCGTTTTTTCAAAACGGCCTGAACCCGGCGGATCACCCCTATTTTGAAACCATCCACCAATTGACGGTGTCGTCCCACTTTCTGATTCGTCGTGACGGGGGCCTGCTACAGTTTGTGCCGTGCGATAAGCGAGCCTGGCATGCCGGCGTCTCCACGTTTCAGGGGCGGGAAAACTGCAACGATTTCTCCCTCGGTATCGAACTGGAAGGGGCCGATAACATCCCCTACGAAAACGCCCAGTACGCTACGCTGGCTGCGCTGACGCAGCTTTTGCAGCATCACTATCCTGCGATTACCGATGCCCGCATTACCGGCCATGAACATATTGCACCGGGAAGAAAAACCGATCCCGGGCCCGCGTTTGACTGGCTGCGTTATCGCCAGCAGCTGGCGGATTTCAAGGAGCAAACGGCATGAAGTTTATTGTTCTGATCGTGGTGATGGGGCTACGCCGGATGGACGCCGGTTGGTCGCCTCTGCTGGCCGGTGAGGAACGTCACCAGCGCTGGTTGCAACGCTGCGGTAGCCGCATCGGCCAGCCAAGCCGGGTGTGGTGGGTGGCTGTGCTGCTGCCTGCAGTGTTGATTGCCTGGGGCGCATGCTGGTTGTCCGGTTTCTGGGGCCAGTTATTGGTGCTGGGTCTGGGCACATTGCTGCTCTTGTGGTTGCTGGGCAGTCACAGCGAGTTTCGCCATGTGGATGAGTTGCTGGTACGCGGCCGCATGAATGACCCGGACGGGTTTGCTGCCCTGGCCACGGACGAATTTTCCGTTAACGGCGTGCCCGGTGACCCGGCCTACCACCAGCAACTGAGTGAGCAGATTCTGGCGCGGGAAGAACGCTTGTTTGTGGCGATTTTCTGGCTGGTGTTGCTGGGGTTCGGCGCGGCGTTTCTGGTGGTCATGAACCATGCCTGGCTGCAGCGTCAGCGGCGTCACTGTAGCGAATCAGAGACCTTGGGTTGGCAGCACGCACTGGATGACTGGCTGACTCTTCCCGCCCGGCAACTGTTGATTATCAGCATGGCATTGGCAGGCGATTTCAGCGCCGTGATGAACCGGATGCGCGGCAGTTGGTGGCAATTGCAACCTTCTGACTCACTTCTGCTGTCAGTGGCTAACGTGGCACAGGAAGAAGGCGGCGAGGCTCGCCCTGCCACACTGAATATGGCAATGGACCAGCTGGAAGAATTGCAGGGCCTGCTGCTTCGCTGTGTGGCCATCTGGCTGATTATGGCCGCGTTGTGGATCATGTTGCTGTGAATGTGAACGTGCTGGAGTGAGTAGCGTTTCTATAGAACCGACCTTGGTCGCATTCCGGTTTTCCTGCATCGGGTTCACGATAGCGAAATAACCGAAAAAATGGCCAACATACTGTGCTGGCTGATTCTTTTCGTCACTGGCCAGCTTGACCGCCAACCGGTCTACGGCGCTAGTATTAACGAACACCGGGGTATCGGCAGATATGCCCCAGCCACCGGTGTCGTGAGACTTCAGGTCTCAAGCCCAGTCACCCTTGGGCCTCTTTCAGCGCCGCTGCAGTGATCCTGCGGCGGCGCATGGCAACGCGAAAAAGGACGCAAGCCCATGCAAAAACGCAGTTTTTTTGACGACGTTGATCCCGCAGAAACCCGGGAATGGCTCGAAGCCCTGGAATCCGTGGTCGAGCGGGAAGGTCCCGAGCGGGCCGCCTGGCTACTCGATGCCATTACCAACGAAGCCCAGGAGCAGGGCGTTTATCGCACCCACCTCAACACCCCTTATCTCAATACCATTGCCCCCAAGGACGAAGCCGCCATCCCCGGTGACATGTTCATGGAGCGCCGTATTCGCTCACTGGTGCGCTGGAATGCGCTGGCCACCGTTATGCGGGCCAACATGGATAACGATGATGAGCTGGGTGGCCACATCGCCTCTTTTGCCTCCTCCGCCACCCTTTACGATGTGGGCTTTAATCATTTCTTCCGCGCCCCCAGCGATGAGAACGAGGGCGATTTGGTGTTCTTTCAGGGCCATTCGGCACCGGGTGTCTACGCACGGGCTTACCTGGAAGGGCGCATCAGCGAAGAGCAGCTGGATAACTTCCGCCGGGAAGTGGATGGCAAGGGACTGTCGTCCTATCCCCACCCCTGGCTGATGCCGGACTTCTGGCAATTTCCTACTGTCTCCATGGGGCTGGGGCCGATTCAGGCCATCTACCAGGCCCACATCATGAAGTACCTGCAGAACCGGGAGTTGATCCAGCAGGATAACCGCAAGGTCTGGGCATTCCTGGGTGACGGTGAAATGGACGAGCCGGAATCCCTTGGCGCCCTCGCTCTGGCGGGGCGTGAAAAGCTGGATAACCTGGTGTTTGTGGTGAACTGCAACCTGCAGCGACTGGATGGCCCGGTGCGCGGTAACGGTAAAATTATCCAGGAGCTGGAAGGCGTGTTCCGTGGCGCCGGCTGGAACGTGATCAAGGTAGTGTGGGGGCGCCTGTGGGACCCGTTGCTGGAAAAAGACAGTGAAGGTCTGCTGCGTCGCCGCATGGAAGAATGTGTGGATGGGGAATATCAGGCCTACAAGAAAAACGGTGGCGCCTACACCCGGGAACATTTCTTTGGTGAGAACCCGGAACTGAAGAAACTGGTCGAGCACATGAGCGATGAAGATGTGTATCGCCTGAACCGGGGTGGCCACGATCCGTTCAAGGTGTACGCGGCGTATCACGCTGCGGTGAATCACACCGGGCGGCCCACGGTGATTTTGGCCAAGACGGTCAAGGGTTATGCCACCGGTGCCGGTGAAGCCGTCAATAAAACGCATCAGATGAAAAAACTGGATCTGGAAAGCCTGAAGGATTTCCGCGACCGCTTCGATATGCCGTTCACCGATGAGCAGCTGGAAGAGGTGCCCTATTACCGCCCGGCAGAGGACTCCGCCGAGCTGCGTTACATGAAGGAACAACGCGACAAACTGGGCGGCTATATGCCCGTGCGCCGCCAGAAAGCCAGCCAGCAATTGACCATCCCCGGGCTGGATGTGTTTGCCAACTTTCTTGAAGGCAGTGGTGATCGGGAAATATCCACCACCATGGCCTTCGTGCGCATGATGAGCACGCTGATCAAGGACAAGCAGATTGGTGAGCGCGTGGTACCGATTGTGCCCGATGAAGCCCGTACCTTTGGCATGGAAGGGCTGTTCCGCCAGTTAGGCATTTATTCATCCGGCGGCCAGAAGTATGAACCGGAAGATGCTGGCCAGGTGATGTATTACCGGGAAGACAAGAAGGGGCGCATTCTCGAAGAAGGCATCAACGAAGCCGGTGCCATGTCCGGCTGGCTGGCGGCAGCCACCAGTTACAGCGTCCACGACTTCACCCTGATTCCGTTCTACATCTATTACTCCATGTTCGGCTTCCAGCGCGTGGGAGACCTGTGCTGGGCCGCCGGCGACAGCCAGGCCCGCGGTTTTCTGCTGGGCGCCACCGCCGGGCGGACCACCCTGAACGGCGAAGGGTTGCAGCACCAGGATGGCCACAGTCATCTGCTGGCCAGCACCGTGCCCAACTGTGTCAGTTACGATCCCACCTACAGTTACGAGCTGGCAGTGATTCTTCAGGATGGCCTCAGACGCATGTATGAGGACAACGAAAAGGTGTTCTATTACCTGACCCTGATGAATGAGAACTACATGCACGGTGCCATGCCTGAAGGGGCGGAAGAAGGCATCCGCAAAGGCATGTATCTGCTGCGTGAAGGCAAACCGAAAGCAAAGAAAACCCTGCGGGTTCAGCTGCTCGGCAGCGGTACGATATTGCGCGAAGTGGAAGCGGCGGCGGACTTGCTGCGAGAGGATTTCGGTGTGGCGGCGGATGTGTGGAGCGTCACCAGCTTCAACGAGCTGCGTCGTGAAGGGCTTCAGCTGGACCGCGACGATATGCTCAACCCGGAAAAAGAGCGAGGGCCTAACTGGGTAGAGAAATGCCTGGAGGGTCGCGCCGGGCCAGTGATCGCATCCACTGATTACATGCGCGCCTTTGCCGACCAGATTCGCCCCTGGGTGAAAGCCCCGTATTCGGTGCTGGGTACCGATGGTTTCGGGCGCAGCGACTCACGCCAGAAGTTACGCCATTTCTTTGAAGTGGATCGTTACTTCGTGGTGCTGGCGGCACTGAATGCCTTGCGCAAAGAGGGCAAGGTTGAGGCTGCGGTGGTGAAACAGGCCATTGAGAAATATGGCATCAATACGGATAAACCCTATCCGGTGATGCATTGATCGCACCCATCACTGATTATCGATCAGTGATCTCACTATAAGGAGTTCAGGTGTGAGTAAAACGCAAATTCATGTTCCCGATGTGGGCAGCAGTGATCCTGTTGATGTCATCGAGATCAGCGTGAAAGTTGGCGATACCATTAACGCCGAAGACACCATTATTGTGCTGGAATCCGACAAGGCAACAGTGGAAGTGCCAGCGCCCCAGGGCGGAAAAGTTGCTGCAATCAGTGTCAAGGTGGGTGATCGCGTCAAGGAAGGCGATGCGGTTATGGAGCTTGAGGCCGAAGGCAATGATGAATCCGTAGCAGCAGATGACAAGGGCGACACGGCGCAGGGTAGCGGTGCCCAATCGCAGCCGCAGGATGAGCCGAAAAAGGAAAACGCGTCGGGCGACAGCGCCAAGGTGGACAAGCCGAAAGAGCAGGCAGGAAGCCGCACGGAAACCGTAAAGGTGCCGGATCTTGGTGATATCGATGCGGCAGAAATTATTGAAGTGAATGTGGCTGTGGGCGATGAGCTCGACGAAGAGCAGGTCATCGTGGTGGTGGAATCCGACAAGGCGTCGCTGGAAATTCCGTCGCCGAACGCCGGCAAGGTGGAGTCGGTTAGCGTCAGCGTCGGTGACAAGGTCGGCACCGGTGATGCCCTGATTACATTGGCGGTTGCGGGTGGTTCTGTATCAGCAGAAGCAAGCGAGCGAGAACCGGAGAGTGAAAAAGAGGCTGATGCCGAACACGCCAATAAGGAGGAGAAGGAAACCGGCAAAGACAGTGACACAGGCGCACAAGGCAAGCCGGCACAGAAAAGCGAGCCTTCCTCTTCATCCCGGGGGCAAGTCGCCGACAGTGGGGCGTCTCCGTCCAAACCTGTCCATGCTGGCCCTGCGGTGCGCAAGCTGGCTCGGGAAACCGGGGTGGATTTGTCACAGGTCAGCGCCACAGGCCCGAAAGGTCGTATTCTCAAAGATGACGTGCATGCCTATGTGAAGCAGCGCCTGGAAGGGCAGCCGGCCGGGGGCGCAGGCGGTGGCCTGGCAGTAGAACTGCCGGAGATTGATTTCAGCCAGTTCGGAGACATTGAGCGGGTTGAGTTAAACAAGCTACGCAAGGTATCCGCCCAGAATTTGACGCGTTCCTGGTTGACCATTCCCCATGTGACCCAGCATGACAATGCGGATATCACCGACCTGGAAGCGTTCCGCAAAAGTCAGAACAAACGCCTTGAACGCGAGGGCGTAAAGCTCACCATGCTGGCGTTTTTGGTGACAGCCTGTGCGCGGGCGCTGAAGGAGTACCCGCGTTTCAACAGTTCGCTGGAAAACAGTGGCGAGGCGTTGATTGAAAAACGCTATATCAATATTGGTATAGCGGTAGACACCCCCAATGGTCTGGTCGTGCCGGTGATCAAGGATGCGGACAAGAAAGGGCTGAAGGAAATCGCTCTGGAAATGGGCGAGCTGGCCGAGAAAGCCCGTAACCGTAAGTTGACACCTGCGGATATGAAAGGCGGAACCTTCAGCATTTCGTCCCTGGGCGGTATTGGTGGGACTGCGTTTACGCCGATTGTGAACTGGCCGGAAGTGGCGATTCTCGGCGTGAGCCGTTCGGACATGCAGCCGGTATGGGATGGTAATCAGTTTCAGCCCCGGCTGATGCTGCCGATGAGTTTGTCTTACGATCACCGGGTTATTGATGGGGCGGCTGCGGCGCGGTTCACGACGTACTTGAGCCAACTATTGACGGATATGCGTCAGGCGTTGTTGTAGGGCTTCGCGTCGACGGTCTGGAAAAGACAATTCGCCATGCAAGCATGGCTTCCCACAGTAACGCGCTTGTCTTGTGGGAGGCGATGCTCGCATCGCGAACAGGGCGGCTTTCATGCCGGTTTAGTGTTTCGAGATAAGAATTGCCCGGACGTTACTCTCCGCGCTCCCCTTTTTTCTGTTTCCGTTTTTCTTTGCGTTCTTCCCAGCGCTCTTTGCGGTCTTCTTTAAGCTCCGCCATTTTCTCCTGCTGTTCCGGTGTCAGAATGGCGTTGATTTTTGCCTGGGTTTCATCGTGCAAGGCTTTCATTTTCTCACCCTGCTCCTCAAAGACGCTGGTCATTTTTGCGCTTTGCGTTTCCGTCAGTTCCAGCTTTTTTGTCATGTGTTCGACCATTCTCTCACCGCCCCGATGACCGGGGCCCATGGCAAAAGCGGATGTGGTAAAAACAGCAAGAATAACGATGGCGATCTTTTTCATGGGGCTTTCTCCTTGTGACTCCATTGAGTCCCTGAATGTGATGGGGAGAGTATTGCGGCAAAGGGTGCAAGCAATATGCAGGAAATGTGGAAGAAGCAGTTACTAGCTGCGAGCAACGAGCTGCAAGGAAAATCAAAACCGCAACGACGCCTGATTTGTGCTGTAGGAGATTCCCTTCCAGGGGCCGAACCGTGCGCAGCACGGAATCCCCGAAAGGCGATCAATCGTGCGGAACGCTCGTCTAGCGCCTCGCTTCGCGAGGTTCGACTCCTACAAGTAGGCGGAGGTGTTACGGCGTTTCCAGCCGATACCCCACCCCGTACACGCTGCCTAT
>NZ_LWEZ01000752.1:0-708 GCF_001634945.1 Alcanivorax sp. HI0044 | reverse complement strand
GCTCACCCTGTCATCAGGCAGCAGCAAAACACCTACGAATGACGCCTGATACGCAATTTAATGCTCTTTTCCTGACTTTTAAAAATTGTGCAAAAAAGGAGCAATTGTTCGACAAAGCTTTACAGAACAGCCATTTGCCGATGATAGAGTTGCGCCGCAATTTCGTGATATAGATCACAAGTAAGGAACAATAGCGAAGGCATAGGGCCTTTCACCGGTCGGCGGTAAGCAGTATCGACCTGTCTGGACAACCTGACAGAGGTACCACCAAGTGACGGTATTCTTTCGACACAGCAAGCATTTGCTCGCCTCGCTGGCACTGTTCAGCGTACTGGGGCTAATGCTGGCCATGCGTCCCACCCCCTCCGCCATGGAGCGCGTTATCGCCCGTGGGGAGCTGGTGGTGCTAACCCGCCCGTCCAACACGACCTATTACGAAGATCAGCACGGTTTCACCGGCATGGAATACGAACTCGCCAAAGGGTTCGCTGACAGCCTGGGGGTAGAACTGCGCATCCTCGAATCCGACGATCTCTCCTACATCCGCTATGCTATCCGCAAGGGCACGGCAGACATTGCCGCCGCTGGCCTGGTCGCCACCACAGAGCGCAGCGAAAGCCTGCGCTTCAGCACTCGCTACCAAAATATCGATACCCTGCTGGTACGCCGCCTGAGCAGCCCACGAATTACCGACCTGAGCGAGCTGAA
>NZ_LWEZ01000751.1:0-993 GCF_001634945.1 Alcanivorax sp. HI0044 | reverse complement strand
CGAACAGCGGGGAGCTGGCCAGCGCCAGGGCGAAACAAAGCCGCTTATGCATAAAAGGCCTTCCTGTGGCGAAGAGTTATGAGTGGGACGCTACAGTGATTGAGCTTCCTCATCACCCATGGTGCGAGCTTGCTCTTCCAGCATGACAGGAATGCCATCGCGTACCGGGTAGGCCAGGCCACTGGCCTTGCACTTCAGTTCAGCCGACGTCTCATCGTAGATCAGCGGCGCTTTGCTCACCGGGCAAACCAGAATATCCAGCAAATTCGGATCGATCATTTCACTCTTCCTTAACAGGCCGTTAAACCGTAATTCCGCGAGTATACCGAAACCCGAGGGGGTTGAGAGGGCATCATAGGCATATCGGTACTCTTTTACGGTTGCCGGGAAAAGACCTTTAAAAAAAAGCAGTTAGCGGGCAAACGGTAGTTTCAAACGCTTGTTTGACTTGCGGGTCACAAATAGGGCTGGAGACGTGCTGGAGCCCTGACCTAAGATTAGCGTCCCAAGGAGTACTACAGAGACTCCCCCAACACTGGCGAGCCGCGGCCCGCCTCATTGTCACCGGTAATTTAAGGGAGATTTGAGATGCCGGATTACAAGGCTCCCCTGCGCGATATGCGCTTTGTACTGAATGAAGTGCTGGACCTGGATGGCCACTACGCCAGCCTGGGTCTGGAAGAGATCAACAGCGAACTGCTGAATGCTTTCCTGGAAGAAGGCGCCAAGTTCTCCGAAAACGAGCTGGCTCCCCTGAACCGTTCCGGTGATGAGGAAGGCTGTGGTTTCGATAATGGTGTGGTAACCACGCCGAAAGGCTTTAAAGAAGCCTATAGCAAATACGTGGAAGGCGGCTGGCCGGCCATGGGCGGCGACCCGGAATTCGGTGGCCAGGGCCTGCCCGGCTCTGCGGGTATCGCGATTTCTGAAATGACCGGTTCTGCCAACTGGTCCTGGAGCATGTACCCGGGCTTGTCCCACGGTGCGGTAGCG
>NZ_LWEZ01000750.1:0-482 GCF_001634945.1 Alcanivorax sp. HI0044 | reverse complement strand
GGAGCGCTTCGACCCGGAACGGTTCAGTGCCGAACGGCGCGAAGACAAGGTGCATCCCTATGCCTGGATGCCTTTTGGCGGTGGTGCCCACAAGTGCATCGGCCTGCACTTTGCCGACCTGCAAGTGAAAGCGGTTCTACACCAGGTTTTGCTCAACTATCGATGGTCGGTGCCGGAGGACTACGAAATGCCGGTGGACACCAGCAGCCTGCCGGTGCCCGCCGATGGTTTGCCGGTTACCCTGGAAAAGCTGTAGCGCTTCTGCAGGACGGGCACCTGCACCCGAAGGTCTTGTAGGAGCTTGCTTGCAAGCAAACCCCAACGGTTAACCCGCCACCCGGTTCGCCTGCAAGCAACCTCCTACAGAAGCCCAGTTTTACAGGAACGGGGCTCCGCCGGTTAGGCGGTGACTCGCACCCCCTGGCGCAGGGTTACCAGTTCTTCCGCCGCGGTTGGATGAATCCCCACGGTGCCATCAAAAT
>NZ_LWEZ01000749.1:0-483 GCF_001634945.1 Alcanivorax sp. HI0044 | reverse complement strand
CTTCCCCCAAGAGCAAAGACCTTGCATCACCAATACGATCGTTGAATACCCCATGGCGATGTCCTGCATACTTTTGTGCCAACGGAGACATACCCGGTAAGAGGATGCTTCCAGAATGCAGGTTTTTCAACGTTGAAACGCCTTCAACATGGGTCCGGAGCTGCTGAACATCGAGTTGCAATAAACGTAGGGCCATAGGAGAAATATCAATCAACTCTTCCACAGGTGACCATTCTGGCGCCTGGGCTGACCACAGCATGGGGGGAAGGGACTTCCAGGCATTGGCTATCGAGAGAACTGCCCACGGGTTATCTTGCTTATCAGGAAGTTCAAGCATATTTCCTTCTCACAACAATAAAAAAGCCGCCCTGAGGGCGGCAATAAGACGTCAAGACAGACGACCAGGAGAAATCATTCAGAAAAAACCAAGCGGATTGGTATCGTAGCTGACCAGCAAGTTCTTTGTTTGCTGATAATGGTCAA
>NZ_LWEZ01000748.1:0-472 GCF_001634945.1 Alcanivorax sp. HI0044 | reverse complement strand
GGCGGCTCTACGTTCCAGTTTTCCCCAATCAAGGGCATGCTGGAGCCGACTCCTTTCGGCTATATTGATCGCAGCACGTTCCTGGGGGAGCCGGACTGGAATACCTATGACCGTGAGCAGTGGGCCATTGGCTATGACCTGACTCACTACATCAATGATGCCTGGTCATTCCGCCAGAATGCCAAGTACAACCACGTGGAATCCCTGTTCGAGACCGTGGTGTCTGCGACCTTCACCAATGGTGGCCTGTTGGCGGATGAGCGGACTATGGACCGTCGCGCGGTTCGTGGTGAAGGCGATCTGGACAGCATTGCGGTGGATAACCAGTTCAAGGTGGTCTTCAACACCGGTGAAATGCGCCACAGCATGCTTATGGGTCTGGACTACCTGAGCACTGACTGGACCCATGACCGTTATCTGGTCTGGCCAATGGTAGGTGGCCCGGTAGCTCCGATAGACGTGTTTGATCCTG
>NZ_LWEZ01000747.1:0-398 GCF_001634945.1 Alcanivorax sp. HI0044 | reverse complement strand
AACCGTTCCCACGCTATTCTTCGGGCGATGGCGCGTTACCGTGATATCCAGCGGCGGCATATCACCATCATGCAACCAGTAATCCGCCGCCCGCGCCATTTCATCATTGGCACTGCTTCTTGGCTTCTCGTCAAAGGCTCTCTGGATTCTTTCACTGGCCCATGGGTAGGCATTATAAGTCGCCTTACCCTTGGCATAGGGAATAATCGGATTATTCGGATTGGTGTTGAAAAGATCAATCGTGTCCTGCGTGATGGGTGTACCCTGCTCCGTGTAGTAATTCGCAGACATACAGCCACTTAACAAGCTCACACCCATCGCGCTGGCTGCCAGCCCTTTTAGTACCCTTCTCATAGTGTTCCCCGATACTGATTGTCCGTACGCCACTTCCCCCAATG
>NZ_LWEZ01000746.1:0-822 GCF_001634945.1 Alcanivorax sp. HI0044 | reverse complement strand
CACTATGGAGCGTATTAAGATTCAAAGCATTAATGAAGCCGTCGAGAGTGACGCAGCTGATCACATTCAGGCACTGAGTCCTCCCGACTACCTGTTTTTGCTAGTGACTTCTGAATGCAATCTCCACTGCAAGCACTGCCATATGTGGATGAACCAAGACAGCCCTAATGGCCTGACATTACCTGAAAAGCTTGATGTGGTGCGTCAGTTTCAAAGGCTAAACCCTTCGGGTGGTGTTGTCCTTTGTGGTGGAGAGTTAATGCTGAAAGAGGAGGAGTTTTTCTCACTGACTGCACTATGCCGGGAACTCGGGTTGAACACGGCCGCTTTTACTAATGGTTCACTGGTGGAAGAGTCCCACTATCATCGTCTCTTGCTAGAGGGGCCAGACCAACTGTTTTTTTCACTTGACAGCCACTTGCCAGTAGTACACGACTATATACGAGGTACTGAAGGTTCTTGTGAGCATATCCTGAAGGTTCTTACCGATCTTTCTTCACTCAAAAAGAAAGCTTACCCTGACTCAAAGGTCAGGATCTATACGAACTGCACACTTTTTGAAAGAAATCTGTATGGTATTCATGAGTTTATCGAGCATGTGAAAGGGCTGGGCATTGATGGTGTGCGCTTTGAATGCCTGCATGAAACTGTGGATAAGCGTTCAAAGGAAGGTGAAGATCCTTTCTTGCGTAGAGGATTCTTTTCAGATCAGAATGCGGCCGCAATGATGTTTGATGAAATTATTGCTAGGTACAGAAAAGATGACTTTGTTGTTGTTCCAGAAGGTGACTGGTTATGGATGCGCTTCTATGTTGCCAATCA
>NZ_LWEZ01000745.1:0-522 GCF_001634945.1 Alcanivorax sp. HI0044 | reverse complement strand
TGTAACGCTGGATGACGCGATTATTGAAGGCGCGGTGACCAGGTTACGGCCAATTATAACCACCGCACTGGTGGCATCATTGGGTTTTGTGCCGATGGCGCTGAATACGGGTATCGGGTCTGAGGTTCAGCGACCACTGGCGACTGTCGTTATTGGCGGCATTATTTCTTCTACCTTGCTAACGCTATTTGTCCTGCCAGCCCTGTACCGGCTGGTCAATGGGAAGGCAGCGCAGCAAATCAACAACAAGGGAGTTTAGGTTGTGAAATTGAAATACTGGATTGGTCTTCTATCCATTTTGGCAAGCAGCATCGCCATGGGGCATGGCATGTCAGCAGAGGATAAGGCGAGGGCGCTCAATGCCGGTTTCATGGAGTACATTGAGCTTGGAGCGATGCACATGGTCACAGGCTATGACCATTTACTGTTTCTGTTCGGCGTGGTGTTCTTTCTGACCCGCTTCAGTGACATTGTTCGTTTTATAACCGCGTTTTCCATTGGCCACTCGATTACTCTGGTGTT
>NZ_LWEZ01000744.1:0-1082 GCF_001634945.1 Alcanivorax sp. HI0044 | reverse complement strand
CGGGCACAGTTGCTCGGTCAGCGGGTTGGAACCCAGCAGCAAGTCCTGCACGTCGCCGAAGTTACCGCCAGCTTCAGTCAGACAGTCGATGGGTGTGGTCGGACCCAGGTCAGCCTCGGAGGTTTCCGGGCAGAACTGCGCCAACACAGGCTCTAGCGGATTGCCGTCGGCACCCGGCAGACCACCACCACCCGGAGCAAAGCCACCGGCCGCTTCTTCGAAGCAGGCCGCCGGATCAATCGGGCTGTTCGCCGCCGCTTCCGGGCACAGTTGCTCGGTCAGCGGGTTGGANCCCAGCAGCAGGTCCTGCACGTCGCCAAAGTTACCGCCGGCTTCGGTCAGACAGTCGATCGGTGTGGTCGGACCCAGGTCTGCTTCGGAGGTTTCCGGGCAGAACTGCGCCAATACAGGCTCCAGCGGGTTGCCGTCGGCACCCGGCAGGCCACCGCCACCCGGAGCAAAGCCACCGGCAGCTTCTTCGAAGCAAGCTGCGGGATCAATCGGGCTGTTAGCAGCCGCTTCCGGGCACAGTTGCTCGGTCAGCGGGTTGGAACCCAGCAGCAAGTCCTGCACGTCGCCGAAGTTACCGCCAGCTTCAGTCAGACAGTCGATCGGGGTGGTCGGGCCAAGATCTGCTTCAGAGGTTGCCGGGCAGAACTGCGCCAGTACCGGCTCCAGTGGGTTGCCATCAGCGCCCGGCAGACCACCGCCGCCCGGAGCAAAGCCACCGGCCGCTTCTTCAAAGCAGGCGGCGGGATCAATCGGGCTGTTCGCCGCCGCTTCCGGGCACAGTTGCTCGGTCAGCGGGTTGGANCCCAGCAGCAGGTCTTGCACGTCACCGAAGTTACCACCGGCTTCGGTCAGACAGTCGATCGGCGTGGTCGGACCCAGATCCGCTTCGGAGGTTTCCGGGCAGAATTGCGCCAGTACCGGCTCCAGCGGGTTGCCATCGGCACCCGGCAGGCCACCGCCACCCGGGGCAAAGCCACCGGCTGCTTCAGAGAAACAGGCTGCGGGATCAATCGGGCTGTTGGCAGCCGCTTCCGGGCACAGTTGTTCTGTCAGCGGGTTGGAACCCAGCA
>NZ_LWEZ01000743.1:0-579 GCF_001634945.1 Alcanivorax sp. HI0044 | reverse complement strand
GATCATGTCCTTGTAGCGCGGGTCTTCCGGGTGCACGGCCACGGCGGTATCGCCGAGCATGGTCTCCGGGCGGGTGGTGGCGACCACCAGGTGGCCGGAGCCATCAGACAGCGGATAGCGGAAGTGCCACATGTGGCCCTGTTCTTCCACGTTCTCCACTTCCAGGTCGGAGATGGCGGTGTGCAGGGCAGGATCCCAGTTGACCAGCCGCTTGCCGCGGTAGATCAGGCCTTCCTTGTGCAGGCGCACAAAGACTTCGCGCACGGCGTTGGAGAGGCCGTCGTCCATGGTGAAGCGCTCGCGGGTCCAGTCCACGCTGGCGCCCATGCGGCGTAGCTGGCGGGTAATGGTGCCGCCGGATTCGCCTTTCCACTCCCAGACTTTCTCAAGGAATTTCTCACGGCCCAACTCGTGGCGGTTGGTGCCTTCGCCGGCCAGTTTGCGTTCCACCACCATCTGGGTGGCGATGCCGGCATGGTCGGTGCCCACCTGCCACAGGGTGTTGCGGCCCTGCATGCGGCGGTAGCGCACCAGGGTGTCCATGATGGTGTCCTGGAAGGCGTGACCCATGTGCAGGCT
>NZ_LWEZ01000742.1:0-18864 GCF_001634945.1 Alcanivorax sp. HI0044 | reverse complement strand
CGGCTCTCGAAGAATGGCGACCCCGCGTTGCGGCAAAAGTTATACATGGGTGCCGTTGTGGCGATGCGGCATAACCCCAGCATTCGGCGCCAATATCAACGGCTGTGTGCTGCAGGCAAACGAAAGATGTCAGCGCTGGGCGCGGCCATGAGAAAACTGGTGCACATCGCTTACGGCGTGCTGGCGCACCAGAAAGAATATGAACCACAGCCCGTTTGAGAGGGGTTGTGGTTCATTGGGAGAGACGGTATCTACCCCAACCGCCCCCCTTCCTAAACAAAAAAGGCGCCGAAGCGCCTTTTTTGTGTGTTGCCGGGATTACCGGGTCTTACCCAGATCCGCCAGTGGATGCTTCGGCGCCGGGCAACGGAAAAAGCTATCGATGTAGGCTTTCGGCACCGACGCCACATCACGATGGCGGAACCCGGGCTTACCATCCTTGTCGATCAACAAGGCCCGCACCCCTTCGCGGAAGTCACCGTGCAGGGAGCATTGCACAGCCAGGCACCACTCCATGCGGAACACCTCAGCCAGATCGTAATAGGTAGAGCGATCCAGCTGCTCCCACACCAGATGGGCGGTTTGCGGGCAGCCGCGCTCCAGGTTGCCCAGTGCCTTGTCCAGCCAGCGGTCACGCTCTTTCACGTTCAGCAGCTGCTCAGTAACCACCGCAATGCTTTCGCCATCACACAGACGATTAATCAACGGCAGATGGTCGATCAACGGATGAGGCAGATCACTCATGTCCGCCGCTTGTTGCTTGAACAAGCGGTACATCACCGCGCGGTTTTCGGCTTCATCATCCGCGAAATCCTGCTCGGCCAGTGCATCCAGCAGGCTGTCGGCATCGGCGTCCACCATGCGGTCCGCCATGCCGATTTCTACCGCTTCGCGACCGTTGATGTGCACCCCGGTGAGCCCCAGGAACAACCCCACCCGGCCGGGCAGACGATTCAGGAACCAGCTGCCACCCACATCCGGGAACAGGCCGATGGTGATTTCCGGCATGGCCATGCGCGAACGCGGCGTGACCAGGCGGAAGTCGGCACCCTGTAACAGGCCCATACCGCCCCCCATGACAATACCATCACCATAAACGATGACCGGGATGGCACTGGTGTGCAGCCGATAATCCAGCACATATTCCGCCGCGAAATATTCTTCGGTAAACGGATTACGGCCTTCGCCCGCGTGTTTCACCATGGACTTGTGCATTTGCACGATATCGCCGCCCGCGCAGAGCGCCTTGCCGCCAGCACCATCCAGCCAGATCGCCACCACATCAGAACGTTGCTCCCAGGCATCCAGCTTCTCGCTCAGCAACTGGATCATCTCCAGGCTTAGCGCGTTCAGGGATTTGGGGGCATTCAGAGTGGCGCGGGCGATCACTCGGCCGCAACGGGTTTCGATTTCGGAAAACAACACGCAGTCAGACACAACGACTCCATAAAGCAGTGAATAGTTAATAATTAACAGTTAATCATTTGCGCGGGCCACCCCATCTATTCAGCACGTCTGAAGCCGCGTTCATGCTATAGGCGCGGCCCCAGGACTCGAAAAGACCGAGGTGACCAACCGCGCAGCTATTAACTATTCATTATTAATTGTTAATTTTCAGGCACCGACCAATCAATAGCCGTTTTTCCCTGCTGAAGCAGGTATTGATTCGCGCGGGAGAAATGGCCACAGCCGAGGAAACCACGGTACGCAGATAACGGTGAAGGGTGCGGGGCAGAGAGCACGCAGTGCTTGTCGCGATCGATCAGGCGACCTTTCTTCTGGGCATGGCTGCCCCAAAGCAAAAACACCAAGCCATCACGATCACGATTCAGATGCTCGATGGCTTCATCGGTAAACCTCTCCCACCCCTGCTTCTGGTGCGAAGCAGCTTGCCCGGCCTCGACAGTAAGCACCGCATTGAGCAACAGCACACCCTGCTCAGCCCAATGGGTCAGGTTGCCATGGGAAGGAATATCGAAGCCCAGATCCCGGTGAATTTCCTTGTAGATATTCACCAGTGACGGCGGCGTCTTTACGCCGTGCTGAACGGAAAAGCACAAGCCATGGGCCTGGTTTGGACCGTGATAAGGGTCCTGCCCCAGGATTACTACCTTTACCTGCTCAAAGGGCGTCAGGTTAAAGGCGTTGAAAATATCCGGCCCCGGCGGGAAAACCGTTTTCCCCGCACGCTTCTGTTCTGCCAGGAAGGCGCGCAGTTGCGCCATGTAATCCTGCTCGAATTCGCCCGCCAAATGCTGTTGCCAGCCGGGCTCTAACGGCACGCCCTTGCCACCCGAGGTGTTNGCGGGATCCACATCAGCCATGGTGGGGAACGACTTTATCCAGCATGTTGTACATGCGCTTCTCGACAAACTCCTGGGAGATTTTTTCCGGGTGTACCAGCAAGCGCTGTTCGATGGTCAGGAAGGTGGCGAAGATTAACTCCGCGTCCAGCTTTGGTTCTTTGCAGCCAAAGAGTTCGCAGGCCATGGTCAGCGTCTCCACATGCTGGCGCAGGTACATGTCCGCCAGTTCACGCAGCCGCGCATCCAGAATTGCTTCCTGAATAAACGCCTGCTCGGCAACCACATGGTCGCGGCGATTCTGCAGCTCATCCACAATAAAGGCCGCCATCATTTGCGCCAGCAACTTCACCAGCCGGTCCCGCTCTTGCGGGTCTGCCAGGCTATCGCGGGAAAACTGCGACATCAGCCCAAAGGCCTGCTCCTTGAACGGCTCGATCACTTCCTTCATTGCCCGCTCGGCGAACAACGTGAAGGTATCCGCGATCAGATCGGAGATATCCTTGAAGTAATAGGTGGTCGCCGAAAGGGGCACCTCCGCTTCACGGGCAACCGCCCGGTGGCGAACGGCACGAATACCCTCGCGCACAATAATACTGAGCGAGGCCTCAAGAATTGCCTGTCGACGCTGCTCGCTACCCGTGCGGCGCGCTTTTCTTCCCTGGTACTGAATTGCACTTGTCATGGACACAGCCAGCCTTTGTTGTCAGCCCTAAATTTGTGTCGCTCTCCCGACTTCAATCCCGCAAGGGCGGCAGGCGCAAATGGCGCCTGAAAAAACAGCCTTTATCAGCCCTGAGGCCGCATATGCGGGAACAGAATAACGTCTCGAATAGACGGCGCATCTGTAAACAACATTACCAGACGATCAATGCCGATGCCCTCCCCGGCCGTCGGCGGCAAGCCGTGCTCCAACGCGACCACATAGTCCTCGTCGTAGAACATGGCTTCATCATCACCGGCCGCTTTCTCTTCCACCTGCTGGCGGAAACGCTCCGCCTGGTCTTCCGCGTCATTCAACTCGGAGAAACCATTGGCAATTTCACGGCCACCCACAAAGAACTCAAACCGCTCGGTAACAAAGGGGTTATCGTCCATGCGGCGCGCCAGCGGCGACACCTCGGTGGGGTATTCGGTAATAAAGGTCGGATCCTTCAAACGGTGTTCCACCGTCTTTTCGAAGATCTCGATCTGCACCTTGCCCAAGCCATAGCCGCCCTTGAGAGGAATACCCAGGCCAGTAGCAATTTCACGGGCACCTTGCTCATCCGCCAGCTTGGCGGCATCCATATCCGGATTAAAATGCAAAATGGAATCGAATACCGTCATCCGCGCAAAAGGTTTACCAAAATCGTACACATCACCCTGATACGCCACGTCCGTTGTACCCAGCACCGTCTCCGCCAGGGTGCGCAGCATCTCCTCGGTCAGGTTCATCAGGTCGTGGTAATCACCGTAGGCCTGATAGAACTCCAGCATGGTGAATTCCGGGTTATGCCGGGTGGAAAGGCCTTCATTACGGAAGTTACGGTTAATCTCGAATACCTTCTCGAAGCCGCCTACCACCAGCCGCTTCAGGTACAGTTCCGGCGCAATGCGCAGGTACATGTCCAGATCCAGGCTGTTGTGATGGGTGATAAAGGGGCGCGCGGTAGCGCCGCCGGGAATCACCTGCAGCATCGGGGTTTCGGCTTCCACAAAGTCTTTTTGCACCAGGAAGTTACGAATTCCGGCCACGATCTTGGCGCGAATCTGGAACGCCTTGCGCGTATCCTCGTTGACGATCAGGTCCACATAACGCTGGCGGTATTTAGCCTCGGTGTCAGTCAAACCCTTGTGTTTCTCGGGCAGCGGACGCAGTGACTTGGTGAGCAGCAGGTACTCATCCATCATCACATACAGATCGCCCTTGCCGGATTTGCACAGCGTACCGCGCACCCCGATGATATCGCCCAGATCCCAGCTCTTGGTCTCTTTGCGCACATCGCGGGTTTCATCCTTGGGTGCAAAAATCTGAATGCGGCCGGACATGTCCTGCAGCACCTTGAAGGCTTTGCGGTCCAGCATCATGCGACCGGCCACCGCCACCTGAATATTCTTCTCTTCCAGCTCTTCCTTGGTGAACTCGCCATACTGCGCCTGCAAGTCGGCGGCCAGGGAATCCCGGCGGAAATGGTTCGGGAACGGATTGCCGTGTTCGCGCAGTTCGGTCAGCTTGGCACGGCGCTCAGCGATCAGCCGGTTTTCGGCAGCGGCTTGCTGCGAGGCGTCGACATTCTGTGTGGTGTTGTCTTGGCTCATAACTCAGTGCTTCCGGTAAAGCGCCAGCCACCCGATGCCTGGCGCCAGACGCGTTGTGGGTAGCGTCTGGCGCCAGGCATCAGGCGTCCAGCGTAGCAATCACAATCCCGCTTTCAGGGAGGCTTCGATAAACTGATCCAGCGCGCCGTCCAATACCTGCTGGGTATTGTGGCTCTCAACGCCAGTGCGCAGATCCTTGATACGGCCATCATCCAGTACATAGGAGCGGATCTGGCTGCCCCAGCCAATATCCGACTTGTTGCTTTCCTGTACCTGTTTTTCCGCGTTGCGGCGCTGCATTTCCAGTTCGTAGACCTTGGCCTGCATCATCTTCAGGGCCTGATCCTTGTTCTGGTGCTGGCTACGCCCGCTCTGACACTGGGTCACCAGGGTGTGCTTCTCGCCACCATCATCAGTGTATTCATAGGTCAGGCGAACCGCCGAATCGGTCCGGTTAACGTGCTGACCACCCGCGCCGGAGGCCCGGTAGGTATCCACCCGCATGCTGCCCACGTCGATATCCACATCAATATCGTCGTCCACTTCCGGGGACACGAACACCGAGCTGAACGAGGTATGACGGCGGCCGCCGGAATCGAACGGGCTCTTGCGCACCAGCCGGTGCACGCCGGTTTCAGTACGCAGCCAGCCGTAGGCGTACTCGCCTTCGAAACGGATAGTGGCAGACTTGATGCCGGCCACATCACCGGCGGACGCTTCCACCAGCTCGGTCTTGAAACCGTGGGCCTCGCCCCAGCGCAGGTACATGCGCAGCATCATCTCGCCCCAGTCCTGGGCCTCGGTGCCACCGGAACCGGCCTGGATATCCAGATAGGCGTTACAGGCATCCATCTGCCCGGAGAACATGCGACGAAATTCCAGATCCGCCACCATTTTTTCCAGATCACGCAGGTCGCTTTCCACTTCCGAGAGAGTGTCTTCATCCCCCTCTTCCACCACCAGCTCTAACAGGGCGGAGGTGTCTTCCACTCCCTGGGAGGCATCGTTGATGGTGTTCACAACCATTTCCAGCTGGGCCCGTTCCTTGCCCAGGGCCCGGGCATAGTCCGGATCGCTCCAGACATCCGGGTTTTCAAGCTCGCGCTCGACTTCGGTCAGACGTTCACTCTTCTGATCGTAGTCAAAGATACCCCCTAAGCGCTTCGACACGCTCAGACAGGTTGGAAAGGTGGGTTCGCAGCGGATTGACTTCCATTACGTCTCTCTAGAATAAGTGCTTGGCAAATTGATATGCGGACAACAGCGCAGTCTAACGGTTTGCGGGTTGGCTGACGAGGGTCAGAGCCTCCCCGCTCCGCAGGAACGTCGACCCGCACGTTTATAACGAAGCCGCTGTAGGAGTTCCTCTTGAGGGACGAATACCAGCCCTCGCGAGGAAACAGGCAATGCGGGGGTCACCTGATCATTCTGGAGGCCCCGGTTGCTCTGCTGCTCCGAACCGAATCCGGGGTAGGCTCTGCGGATGATTTTCACGCTGACGCGTGGTTCGTCCCTCAAGAGGGACTATTCGCTTCGCTCACCCTTCGGGCCTCACGGAAATACGTGCGTTACTCCGCTACGCTTCGTTCCTACAGCGGCTTCGTAGATGTAACGGATCGCTTCCTACGTCAGTCTCTCAACTCGTAAACGTGGTGAGCCTCGCCCTTCATGTTATCGATGGTGGTACCGATATAGCGGGCATTGTTGGGAATGCCGGAACCGGTGGTGAACACCTTGAAGGTGCGCACTTCTTTCGGAGTGTCGATCACGGTGTCCGCGTCCACTTCCACCCACATGAAAATCACCGCTTCCTGGGGGATGTAATCCACCCGCAGTACCTTGCCTTCTTCGGGCAGGCGTAACTCCTGCACTTCGTTGACCACCTTCAGGCGGTGCTTGTGTATGGTCTTCATTTGAGTCCCCTCCGTTAAGGACACAACACGGCGGTGGACGATAGCCACCCCGCGCAGTCAATGCCGGCACGGCCTTTTGGGCCGCACCCTGGTAAAACAGGCACCCGGTGTCGAGCGCGAAGCGCAATGCTAGCAAAAACCGGGGCCGCCGACAGCATTGTCGACAATTTTGCAGGAGTCGATGGGGGGAACATAAAGCGGTTTTGATTCCAGGCCCAATGTTGGATTACGCCTTTCAGGCTAATTCAACCTACATAGTCACGGGGAGCTGGTTGGTTTTGTAGGTCAGATTAGGCGTAGCCGTAATCCGACATTCCCACCGCATCAGACCGATCAAAGCGGAATCAGATGCTCGAACAGCAGCTGGGGATTGCGCTGGCCACGGAATTCGTTGACCTCCAGGCGATACACCCCGCGCACCTTGCTGATACGACTGGGCAGCGCGTCCACCGCCACATTGAAATGAATGGCATCAATCACCCCGCTGACGCCGGGCAGGCCCAGGGTCAGTTTCAGGTGGCGTTCGCCGACGATGCGGTACTTGAGCACCTCGAATTCGCCATCAAAACTGGGGGCCGGGAACCCCTGCCCCCAGGGAAAACGGTGGCTGAGCAATTCGGCATTGGTCAGCGACAGCTCGTGGTCTTCCAGCTCGCCGTCCGTTTCCACAATGCGCTCCAGCGCTTTTGGAGACAACAGCTCGCCCACCGCTTTTTCGAACGCCGCCTTGAACGCGTCCAGCTTTTCCAGCTCCAGCGAGAGGCCCGCCGCCATGGCGTGACCACCGAATTTGCTCAGCAGCCCGGGATTAGCTGTGGCCACCGCATCCAGCGCATCGCGCAGGTGCAAGCCGGGAATCGAACGGCCCGAGCCCTTCAATTGGCCGCGCTGCTGGGCCGGGGCAAAGGCAATCACCGGCCGGTGAATCGCTTCCTTTACCCGCGAAGCAAGAATGCCCACCACCCCTTCATGCCATTCCTTGCCATACAGGCACAGGCCCGCGGGCAGGTTATCCGCATCCAGCCGGGCCACCTCTTCCATGGCCGCATCGCGCATGCCGTGCTCGATGGAGCGGCGCTCCCGGTTGATGGTGTCCAGGTCCTGAGCCATCTCGGTGGCTTCGGCATCGGTTTCCGCCAGCAGGCAGGCGATGCCCTGAGTCATATCGGTGAGCCGCCCCGCTGCGTTCAGGCGTGGCCCCACTGCGAAACCCATATCCGCCGCCAAGACCCGGCTGGGATCGCGCCCGGCCACTTGCAGCAACGCGCGGATGCCTGGGCACCCCTTACCCGCACGAATCCGCCTCAGGCCCTGCTCCACCAACACCCGGTTGGCATCGTCCAGCACCACCACATCGGCCACCGTGCCCAGCGCCACCAGGTCCAGCAGATCGGTAATCGGCGCGCTGGCGGTAACGCCCTGCTCGCGCAACGCCCGCTGCAGATCCATCAACAGATAAAATGCCACTCCGACCCCCGCCAAATTCGTGGCGGGGAAATCCTCACAACCGGGCAGACGCGGGTTCACCAGCGCATCCGCCTCCGGCAGGGTGTCGCCGGGCAGATGGTGGTCGGTAATCAGGACTCGCATACCCTGGGCGCGTGCAGCAGCCACCCCATCCACACTGGCAATGCCGTTATCCACGGTGATGATCAGGTCCGGCTCATACAGCTCTTTGGCCAGGTCCACGATGGCCGGCGACAATCCATAGCCGTATTCAAACCGGTCCGGCACCAGGAAATCCGGGCGCGGATAACCCAGCCGCTCCAGGCCTCGCACCATCAGCGTGGTGGCCGTGGCACCGTCCGCGTCGTAGTCGCCCACAATGCAGATGCGCCAGTGGTCTGTTCGCCCTTGTAAAAGCAACGTCACAGCCCCACGCAAACCAGTGAACTGCTCAGGATGCGGCAGACGTTTCAGGCCCAGGTTCAGTTGCGCCGGATCGGTCACCCCTCGCCCGGCCAGAATCCGCGCCAGCATGGGCGGCACATCGGGCCAGTCCGGCGTGTGCTGCGGCCGGCGGGTGATCTTGGGCAAGCTGGGTTTGTCCATGGGCATGAATGGGGCTCGGTGAGTCAGGGGTTCTGGCCAGGCCGGGTATTCGTCATGCAAGCATGACTTCCCACAAAACCTCTGCCTTTCTGAGAGGGCGCGAAGTTTGTGGGAAATGATGCTTGCATCATGAATGCCCCCGGCGAGCCGGGGCGGCACCAGACCGGCAGTCTGCCACGGCGCCGCCCTAACAGCACGAACACAAGGAGCAAGTGATGAAATTTTCGCCATACGGTACCCCGCAATCACCACCACGACCAGATAGTCACAAATTAGGGCTAAAAAAGTCATCCCGCTTCCCTATACTTGCGGGCCTACGAGTTTCGTCGTTTATGTAAGCAAACACTCACATGAATGCCATGTAAACGACGCGCCCACCCCGAATTTCGGGGCCTGGGGCACACCAAAGCGGTCATTTAAACCGCGTACTTTGGGACTGGAGAGCAGAAGCTATGATCTATCAAGGCAACGCCGTAAGCGTACAACTGCTTGACGACGGCATCGCCGAACTGAAGTTTGACCTTCAGGGCGAGTCCGTTAACAAGTTCAATCAGGAAACCGTGGAAGATCTCGGTAAGGCTGTGGAAGCTGTTAAAGGTAACAGCGACATCAAAGGCCTGATCGTGACTTCCGGCAAAGGGGTTTTCATTGTTGGCGCCGACATCACCGAATTCACAGACATGTTCAAACTGCCGGAAGACGAAATCGCCGGCTGGTGTCTGAAATCCAACGAAGTCTTCAACGCTTTTGAAGATCTCGACATTCCCAAAGTGGCAGCCGTTAACGGCATCGCCCTGGGTGGCGGCCTGGAAATGTGCCTGGCCGCAGATTTCCGCGTGCTGAGCGAAAAAGCACAGGTCGGTCTGCCAGAAGTGAAGCTGGGCCTGTACCCGGGCTTCGGCGGTACCGTGCGTCTGCCCCGCCTGATCGGTGTGGACAACGCGGTTGAGTGGATCGCCGCAGGCGGCCAGCACAAGGCTGACAAAGCACTGAGCGTAGGCGTAGCCGACGCCGTTGTTGCCCCCGACGAACTGCAAAACGCGGCCATCGATCTGGTCAAGCAGTGCCTGGCCGGCAAGATCGACTTCCGCGCCAAGCGCGCCGAGAAGCTTGAGCCGCTGAAACTACCGCCCATGGAAAACATGATGGCCTTCCAGACCTGCACCGCCATGGTGATGGGCCAGGCTGGCAAGAACTACCCGGCACCGGTAGCGGCCGTGAACACCATGCAGAAGCACGGTGGCATGAACCGCGACAAGGCACTGGAAGTGGAAGCCAAAGGCTTCGCCAAAGTGGCCAAGTCTTCACAGGCAACTTGCCTGGTCGGCCTGTTCCTGGCAGACCAGCAAGTGAAAAAGGTCAACGGCAAAACTGCCAAGGCCTCCAAGGAAATCAACCAGGCTGCAGTACTGGGCGCGGGCATCATGGGTGGCGGCATCGCCTTCCAGTCTGCCTCCAAAGGCACTCCGATCATCATGAAGGACATCGCCGACAAGGCGCTGGACCTGGGCATGAGCGAAGCCAGCAAACTGCTGACCAAGCGTGTTGAGCGCAAGAAAATGAAGCCGGCCAAAATGGCCGAAGTGCTGTCCTCCATCCGCCCGACCCTGAACTACGGCGACTTCGCCAACGTGAACGTGGTGGTTGAAGCGGTTGTTGAGAACCAGAAGGTCAAGCAGTCCGTATTGGCGGAAGTGGAAGGCGAAGTGACCGAGGGCACCGTGCTGGCCTCCAACACCTCCACCATTTCCATCACCAAACTGGCTGAAGCCCTGAAGCGTCCGGAAGACTTCGCCGGCATGCACTTCTTCAACCCGGTGCACATGATGCCGCTGGTGGAAGTGATCCGTGGCGAGAAGACCTCCGACGAAACCGTTGGCACCCTGGTGGCCTACGCCCAGAAAATGGGCAAAACTCCCATCGTGGTTAACGACTGCCCCGGCTTCCTGGTTAACCGTGTACTGTTCCCCTACTTCGGCGGCTTCGGCATGCTGATGCGCGACGGTGCCGACTTCCAGGCCGTGGACAAAGTGATGCAGAAATTCGGCTGGCCCATGGGCCCGGCGTACCTGATGGACGTGGTTGGCATCGACACCGGTGTTCACGCGGCCCAGGTCATGGCGGAAGGCTTCCCCGAGCGCATGCAGTACGACTTCAAAGATGTGTCTACCGTGATGTTCGAAAACGAGCGTTACGGCCAGAAGAACGGCATCGGCTTTTACAAGTACGAGCTGGACAAGAAAGGCAAAACCAAAAAGGTTGTCGACGAGTCCACCTACGAACTGATCAAGCCGCACGTTGCGGACACCCAGGAATTCGATGCGGACGAAATCATTGCCCGCATGATGATTCCCATGTGCACCGAAACTGTTCGCTGCCTGGAAGACAACATCGTAGGTTCCGCTGCCGAGGCCGACATGGCCATGATCTACGGCATCGGCTTCCCTCCCTTCCGTGGCGGTCCGCTGCGTTACATCGACAGTGTTGGCGTTAAAGAATTCGTCGCGCTGTGTGACAAGTACGCGCACCTGGGTGGCATCTACGAAGCACCGCAGATGCTCAAAGACATGGCCGCCAAGGGCGAGTCTTTCTTCGCCTAAGCCACGGACAAGCAGGAGTAAGAGATATGAGTTTGAATCCTAAAGACGTCGTCATCGTCGATGCGGTCCGTACCCCCATGGGCAAGAGCCGTAATGGCCAGTTCCGTCACGTGCGTGCCGAAAAACTGTCAGCCCAGCTGATCCAGGCGCTGATGGCCCGTAACCCGAACTGGGACACCCAGCTTACTGAAGATGTGATTTGGGGCTGTGTAAACCAGACCAAAGAACAGGGCATGAACATCGCCCGAAACATCTCCATGCTGGCCGGTCTGCCGCGCACCAGCGCTGCACAAACCGTGAACCGTCTGTGTGGTTCTTCCATGCAGGCACTGCACTCCGCCTCACAAAGCATCATGACCGGCAACGGCGATGTATTTGTGATCGGTGGTGTAGAGCACATGGGCCACGTGGCCATGGATCACGGCATCGACCTGAACCCGGAAATGTCCAAAGTGGCTGCCAAGGCATCCAACATGATGGGCCTGACCGCGGAAATGCTGGGCAAAATGCACGGCATCACCCGTGAGCAGCAGGACGCCTTCGGTGTTCGCTCCCACAAACTGGCGTGGGAAGCCACCCAGGAAGGTCGCTGGAAAAACGAAATCGTGCCGATCGAAGGCCACGACCAGAACGGCCACAAAGTGCTGTGCGAAATTGACGAAGTGATCCGTCCTGGCGCCAGCATCGAAGACATGCAGAAACTGCGTCCGGTCTTCGATCCGGCCAACGGTACCGTCACTGCCGGCACCTCCTCTGCCCTGTCTGACGGTGCCTCCGCCATGCTGGTGATGAGCGCCGAGCGTGCCCAGGCTCTGGGCCTGAAGCCCCGCGCCAAGATCCGCTCCATGGCCGTTGCCGGTTGTGACGCTGCCATCATGGGTTACGGTCCGGTACCGGCCACCCAGAAAGCCCTGGCGCGTGCTGGCCTGACCATCGACGACATCGACTATGTAGAACTGAACGAAGCGTTCGCTGCACAGTCCCTGCCGGTGGCCAAGGACCTGAAGCTGATCGACAAGATGGAAGAGAAAGTGAACCTGAACGGCGGCGCCATCGCCCTGGGTCACCCGCTGGGCTGCTCCGGTGCACGTATCACCGGCACCCTGCTGAACGTCATGGAATGGAAAGACGGCCAAATCGGTCTTGCCACCATGTGTATCGGCCTGGGTCAGGGTATCGCTACCGTGATCGAGCGGGTTTGATAAACGCCTGACGCCCGAAGCCTGACGCCGGACGCCGGACGTGCTCCGGCGCTCAGGCCCGGCACCCTATTTCCGGCCCGCCTCACAAGGGCAGGACTGGAAACAAAAAACCCCGGCTTACCCGCCGGGGTTTTTCTTTATAAGGAAAGTTGAACAGAGACTTGAACTAGTCAGCCTTGGCTGCTTCCTCAACAAGGCGATTCTGACGCTCTGAGGCCTTTTTCAGCACACGACCGTACACCCGCTTACGCTCCGCTGAGGAGGCGTTTCGGATGAAGTCAGAAAAAGGGGTCGATTCCACGACCGGGGGAGATTTCTTCAACATGTTTCCACCCTAGTCCAGTCCAAGCATGCGCTCAAGGTCCGCGCGACTATATTTCTCAGGAATATAGTTGTCAATTCGCTCCACATTCGCTTTGTAAAATCGGTGGGAGCCATCCCGGTTCTTTAGTAGCAAATCAACCCGAATATCCGGATACGCTTCTTTGAGCATGTTCACTGCATCTCTGGCAGTAAAGTACTGATTTATAAAGTCTTCTGGCAGTATTCGTCGCCCCTCGCTAGTCTCACGGGCTTGGACAAACTCCCATGCCTGTAAAGGCTCCTGGTAAACATAGAGAATTTGCACAAACCTCCCTTTATTTAAACACCGCTCAATATTGCGTCGCGCCACTTCAAACCGGGCCAAAGTACCGTCCAACAAAAAGGTCTGACGCTGCTTTAACGCCAAATCGAGGACCTTTTCTACCAAAATTGAGACTCCACCCTGAAATAACCAGGAATTATCCCCGGTATAGCCCGGCAGCTCCGATCTAAGCTCATCCGGGTCAATCCTAAGAATTTCACCACCACCATCCTTGACGCTATCAATTAGCTCTATCGACGCTTCAGTCTTGCCCGCGCCTGGGCAGCCAGCCATGAACACCGTTACCGGTTCCTTCTCCGGCACAAACCGGGACGTATCAGTAAGACGCTGACCAATTTTTTTCTTGTGCTTTCTGGCAAAAGCTATCGCTTCCTCCTGAAGTTCAAGCTCTTCTTTACTGAGTTGCTTCGTCATATATCTGATAGCTCCAGAACAGTAGAGGCACTGTCAATATGATCAGCATATAGTAACTAATCAAGACCAGCAGTATTTGCAACTGGGCGAAGCGTTCGCAACCCCTTCTCCCGGAGACAAAGGGTCTGAAGCTGCTAAAAAGGTGGAAGAAAAAATTAGCCCGAACAGCGTCACCATCGTGCTGGGGCACCGGCCAGGCAATCCCGGCTCAGGCCCGGATGCTGATTTCCGACGCACGAATAAGGGCAGGACTGGAAACAAAAAACCCCGGCTTACCCGCCGGGGTTTTTCTTTTTTTAACACCAGACTGGCCTGTTCTGCATAACCGGACCTTTCTGCCCCTCGTCTCCCCCACCGTGCCTTCGGTACAGTAACGGTTCTGTCACCAGAACAGGCTGAAGCGCCGCCGACAACAGAGCATCATTCAAGTCGCGTATTCGCGCGAGCGCTGCTTTCTCCACCCAGAGGGCAAGACGGCAACGCGCGATCAGCCTGCATCAAGGAGGAAGCCTTCATGCTTGACTGGATTGCACAGCATCAAAAAATCCTTTCTGTCGTCGCCAGTTTCAGCTCACTGGTTATCTGGATCGTTTACGCACAACTCCTCTATTTGGGTTTTCGCCGGCAACGCAGCCCGCGCCTGATCATTAACCGTGGGCGCAACAAGGACATCAATGCGCTCTGCCTGATCAGCAACATGAGCGCCGAATCCGTTTTCGTGCAATACATCATCGCCGAACTTCATACCTCCCAGGGCACCATCACCATGGACGTGACGGATTTCGAGCAGGAGTACAACAAGGGCGACGAAAACCCGGAGAGACACAATCCCGCTTCAGGCGCAGTGAATGTGTCGGAGAACACGCGCCAGGGCCCCATTAAACCGGGAGGCTTCTCCCATATCGGCACCTTCAAGGAATTGGTTGAGCGCATCGCCCGCTGTGAGGGCATCAAGATGGACGGGCACATGCCCAAAGGTGATCTGGAGTTCACCCACCTGACCCTGCGGCTCATCGGCATCTACGGCCCCGAGAACAAACCCATCGGCGCCGAACGCGGCTTCGATCTGGCCTACAACGCCAGTGAATTCTCTCTCAGCCCCGCCTCCTGGGACACCAAACAGCTCACCTCCATGAGGCAGCGCCACAAGCTCAAGAAGATTGTGGAACAGCTCAACGCCTCAAACATCACGTCGTCATCGCCTTTTCAGGAGGCGGGAATGCGGTAAAGGAAGCGCAGACGAGCTAGCAGGCCAAGCCGCACTCAACGAAGCAAAGGGCGGGAGATTCGGCCAGGCAGCGATACGGTGCAGACCTGCCTGACCATCAGTGGCGACCCTGGCGCCGCCACAGGTGGAGTTATGAATCGGCCTTGTTCTGCTGGGCCGCTTCCAGTGCCACGATTTTTGCGTGCATGGTGCGCATCAGGTCCAGCATTTCCTGGCGCTCATCGTGGGCAACCAGATTGTTGGCTTCCCGCTCGGCGCGCTGCTCGCTTTCGTGTACTTCCTGAGTCGCGCTCACAATGATGGCAATAAACAGGTTCAGCACCATAAAGCTGGAAATCAAAATAAAGGGCACAAAGAAGATCCAGGCCATGGGGTACACCTCCATCACCGGCCGGGCGATCCCCATGGACCAGCTTTCCAGGGTCATGATCTGGAACAGGCTATAAATGCTGGCGCCCAGCGTGCCAAACCACTGTGGAAACGCCTCACCGAACAGCTCCGTGCCCATCACCGCAAAAATGTAGAACATCATCAGCAGCAGCGCCGCCGTCCAGCCGATACCGGGCAACGCCTGCATCAGCGATTCCACCAACATGCGCAGCCGCTTCACCGATGACAGCAGGCGCAGCACCCGCAGAATGCGCAGACTTCGCAAGATAGCCAGTGGCCCGGAGGCTGGCGCCAGGGAAATGGCGACGATCAGGAAATCAAACACATTCCAGCCGGAGCGGAAAAAGCGCGGGCCAAAAGCCACCAGCTTGAGCGCGATCTCTGCCGTAAACGCCACCAGAATCACCTGATTCACCAGAGTGAGCCACTGCCCTGCCCGCTCCTGGGCCACCGCGGAGGTTTCCACCCCGAGGATAATGGCGTTCAGGAGAATCAGCGCGGTAATGCTGTTCGCGAATAACGAGGACTCAAGCCAAACGGTCAGACGCTGGCGCCAGCCATAAGAGGGAACGGAAGAAGACGAGGCCTGCATGAAACATCACCCAACGAGATAAAAGCCGCGAGTATACCTGATCTGTCCATGGGTATTGATAGCGTACGGTCGGGCAAGCGGGCCGGTCGATCGATGCTCTAGCGCCCTTTGCGAGCGGGTTAACGCACGGGGTGAGACCGGCTCAGCCTCGGACATCACTCAGGGGCGAGCAGGAAACACCACCACCTCATCGCCTTCCTGCCATACCGGCAGCTTGATCATGGTTTGCAGAAAGAGTGGGTGCTCCAACCAGCCCTGTAACCACCGCTGCAGATTCGGGTAAGGCAGCTGGCTAAATACATCGCGATCGACATGGGCGAATTGGCGGACAAACGGCATAACACCAATATCCGCGATGGTCGGATCATCCCCAAGCAAGTAAGCGCGGCTCTCCAGCAACGCCTCCAGGACCCGAAGAAAGCCCTCTCCCCGTTGCCGATACTCTGTCTGAGTCATCTCCACATGGCGGTCGGCGTATTTATAGCGGTCCAGCCAATACTTGAACTCATTATCGTTTTGCTCAATCAGCGCATTGGCCTGATCCAGAACCGTTGCGTCTAACAGCCCCTGTGGATCCTGCTGCTCCAGCGCCCACACCATGATGTCCCGGCTTTCTTGAATCACAGCACCATCGGCCAGCAGCAAAACCGGCACGGTGCCTTTAGGGCTTATCGCCAGCATCTGCGCAGGCTTGTTTTTCAGGGTCACTTCCCGCAACTCAACCTGCAAACCAGCGAACAAAATGGCCAGGCGGGCGCGCATGGCATAGGGGCAACGGCGAAAGGAATATAGACAATTAGATGGAGTCGTCATAGCGATATTGCACAACTGAAAAAGGGGTCCTTCAAGCAGGGACACCCATAAATTTAATTCTTTAAATGAAATTCAAAGGTTGCCTTTGGCATCCTGGCGACCAAGCACCCGCATGATCTCAACCGTTCTTCCATTCAGACGGTAATAAATGCTGTCCACGCCACAGACACTACGCCGATACCCTTTCTGAACATGGTCAACGGCGGGGAAGCGGTATGGTGATTGCGCGATCACATCAAAGCGCGCCATTAGCGTTTTAAAATATCGGACCGCCTGCTCTTCACCAAATGCTTCGACGCCACGCCAATAAATTCGAGCCACATCCCTTTTGGCCGCATCGTTGAGTCTATACCTCATCCCTTCCCAATCCGTCCTGGATCTCTTTCAGCAGTTCCGCAGGGCTCGGCTCCGTGAGCCCACTGCGCTCAGCTTCCCGTAATTTCGCACGAATCACTTCCAGCTCGCGCTCCGTTTCCTGCTCTCGCAGTTGGCGCTCACGAATCAACTCGCGAACCACTTCACTCTCATTCCCGTAATGCCCGCTCTCGATTTGGGTCTTGATCCAGCTATCTTGCTGATCTGTCACCGTAATACTCTTCTTCACCATCCCCATCTCACACCTCTCTCAAGCGCAACTATCCTACCTAGTAGTATAATTGCGCCCAACACGAAGACAACGCCGCTTATCCGCGGCAACCCTGAAGGCTCCCAGCTTTATCCAAGGGCCCAGGGGGTATTCTGCCCGGCAATCCAACGCCGCCCCGTCGCCTCCGCAAAGGCCTTCACCTTCGCTATCGGCCCCAGTGCCAACGGGGCTCTCCGCTTCCGGGGCCCCATGTGTTTCAACCAGGCGCGCTCATCAATACCCATGCGCTCAAGAATATTCGCCGCAGCACCATCAATGGCTCCCCTTTTATCTGCCCGCACAGCCCTGCCAGTGGCATCAACCAACACCAGATAATCCATCAACCGCATACGGCACACGGTGGCATCGTCATCCGTTTCGATATGCTCTGCATCCACCATGGGCAACAGCGCCGGGAGCTTGTCAGTGGAAGGCAGTTTCTGGACAGCGCGGCTTCGCTGCTGGAGAGAAGTAAAGTCAGAAGCTTCGGGTGTCGCGGCCATGCCGGCACGAACAGGGTTAAGATCCACATACGCCATGCAGCCAAGCACCGCCTTCTCGTCCAGCAGCGCCTGGCTTTTGTAGCGCCCTTCCCAGAAACGGCCCTTGCAGCCGTCCTCTTCGTTGGCCCGCCGGGCCAGATGCTCGTTCAGACAGCGCATGAACCAGCCCAGGTCATATAACCGGCAGCGCCATTGCTCAACGACCTCCAGGGCTTTCAGGGTTTCCGCTTCACAGGTCTCGTCGCGCAGCCATCGCTGAACCAACGGCGGCCCGGAAAACAGCCGCATCCACTGCGCCGCCACCTCACGACATGACCAGGCGTCCGCCCTGCCCCGATCCACTCGCAACACCAAATGGTAATGGTTCGACATCACCGCATAGGCGCACAGATCTATCGCAAACACCTCAACCAGCGTCGCCAGGCGTTCCACCACCCATTGCCTGCGATGCTCATAATCCTGACCAGAGTAATGATCCCGCCCACACAAGAAAGCCCTGCGTACACAACGGCAAATACAGTGGTAATACGGCGTTTCCTCAAGGGAAATCTGCTGATAACGCGCTCGAGTCATGGTCGCCTCCATGCTGATCCATGACTTAAACCATACTGTCCTTATGGACAGCAAGTCATCAGATAATGGCCATCAGGCGCGTGAGAGATTTGCTAATTGGTGGGTGTCCTTCTGTTGTTCGGATTGTTGGAATCACTTGTCTCTCCAGCGGCATGGTTATTAACGCGGCGATGGGGCCCTATAAGGGCAAAGGTGGCAGTGAGCATGCCTTGTTCCGCGCCTTGCTGTCCGACCTTGAACAGGGCGATATTCTGCTGGGTGATGCGCTGTATGGCAGCTACTACGTTCTGGCGGAATGTCTTGAACGTGGTATTGATGTGGTTTTCCAGCAAAACGGCGGCAGGAAACGGACAACAGATTTTCGTCGAGGAAAGCATCTGGGGAGCAAAGATCATCTGATCCGAATCAAAAAGCCAGTACAGCGCCCGGACTGGATGTCTGCGGAACACTTTAGAAATCTCCCCGCTGAAATTGTCATACGGGAGGTCGCGCTAGAGAGCAAAGTTCTGATTACTACCCTGAATGATGCAACGCAAGTTCCACGGGAAGCACTGAAAGCCTTGTATCGAAGCCGCTGGCATGTGGAGTTGGATATTCGGAATATCAAAACCACCTTGGGCATGGAAACATTAACGTGCAAAACACCGGAGATGGCCGAGAAAGAGATGTGGGTATATCTGCTGGCGTATAACCTGATACGCATTCTCAT
>NZ_LWEZ01000741.1:0-1453 GCF_001634945.1 Alcanivorax sp. HI0044 | reverse complement strand
TATTGCTGGAGTAGTTCCGGTTGGTCCCGAAGCAGTGCCTTGGTATCCAGGCCGGTGGAGTCCTTGCTGCGCTTCCAGGTCACAGAGCCCTCGGTGAGGGTGGCCTTGCTGGCTAGCCCCATGGTTTGCTGGATGCGTTGCTTGAGGGTGGATTCCCGCGCGGTCAGTCGGCCCAGGGTGTCACGCAGATCCAGCAGCTCATTGAAGTCGCCTTCCATGGCCGGGTTATCCGTGAGATCCACAGTTTCCCCTTTGTCCTGAGGGTAGAGTGCTTGCAGGGCGTTCCCGGCAGAGTCGGAGCCATCCGGGTCCGGTGGGGTGTCCGCTTCAACCAGTTGCCAGAACTCTCGCTCCAGCTCGTACAGGTGCGCGATCAGCGCCTCATCCCGCTCGATGCGATGAATCTGCAACTCCTGCCCACAGATAAGCACGGCCACATCGGCAGCCTGCTTGCCGGTAACCGCCAGCTGATGCTGCACCTGACACTGGATGTACTCGGGAACCCCGTCNGCCCAGAGCTTGGCCCCGTATTGTCCCGTGGTCTTGCATTCGAGTATCTGCACATCGTTATTACCGACGACAGCGTAATCCAGGTTGGCGAGCATCCAGGGCTTGTCGTCATCGGGGTGCTGCAGCACGGCATTGACGCGCCGAACCTTGTTGCCGGTGATCTTGGCGTAAGCCTCGGCCACCTTCGGCTCCAGCAGGGTGCCCCAGTACAGGGGGGATTGAATGTCATCGGGATCAGGGGCGGGTAGCAGACCATCCCGTCCGGTCTTGATCATCCACAGTTCCAGAGGGGACTGGTACGGGCTGATACCTACCGCCGCAGCGGCATCACTGGCACCGATCCCCTGCTTGCGGATCTTCAGCCAGTCTTCGCGGTTCATGCGTTTGGTGGACACCAGGCGCAGGGCAGGGCGCTGGCCGGGTGAGGTACTTTTCGGTTGTGCCATAAGATGGCTCCAGATAAAGAAAAGCCCCGGCACAGTGGCCGGGGCTGGGGGTAAGGAATGAGAGGTGAATGTGAGTGATGTCTAAATGACATCATGCGGCGCGCCCTGACGACGAGGGCGACTCATCGCCCATCTCGAAGAAGTCATTCACCAGCGCTTCGATATAACGCTCAGCCTGCTTGTTGCTGGGCAGCTGCCCGGTAGTGAGCAGTTGCTCACCCAGCCACTCGCCTAGCTCGCTGACCACTTCGTACTCGAAGATGCCGGGGCGGCCACGGGGCTGATACCAGATGTGGGAGACCGTTTGCCAGAGCGGGTCCAGGTATTCACA
Organism: Alcanivorax sp. HI0044; assembly: GCF_001634945.1. Taxonomy (NCBI): domain Bacteria; kingdom Pseudomonadati; phylum Pseudomonadota; class Gammaproteobacteria; order Oceanospirillales; family Alcanivoracaceae; genus Alcanivorax; species Alcanivorax sp. HI0044. Next base: position 166 of record NZ_LWEZ01000741.1, on the reverse strand, counting down.
GGACGCGATGATCAGCTCGATACAGCCACTGTCCCAGGCTTCCAGTATCCGGCGGGGCCGGCGAGGATCGCCGGGGTGGCACATCAGGCCTTCATGCAGGAACGCGCCCCACACCGCTGATAATTCAGCAGGCATAGGGCGGCAGTCCCATACCGCCAACAGGCGG
>NZ_LWEZ01000740.1:0-503 GCF_001634945.1 Alcanivorax sp. HI0044 | reverse complement strand
GCCAATGACGGTGGCTTGGTACAGGATATCGGCAGCAACGCCGATATTGGCGACTATAACGCTGACGGTGTTAACGGCGCAGACGGTAACGACACCAACACCGATCAGGTGACGGTGACCACCGATGCGGTGCTGGTAACCACCAAGTCTGCATCTGTCAATACCTCTAACAACACCATTACCTACACCTTGACGGTGAAGAACAATGGTGGCAGTGCGGCGCAGAATGTAAATATCTTCGATGCCGTGCCAGCCAATGCCACCTTTGTGGAAATCAATTCGGTGAATGGCTTGTTAGCGTCTACTGATAGCTACCAAGACAGTACGGGTGCGAGCCAGAACATCCCGGCGGATGCGACCACCATGTACACGCCGGCGACACTGGCCTTAATTGATGAGCCGGGTGTGGACCTGGACGGGGATGGTTCTTCTACTGGAACGGACATTCCTGGTATCCAGCTGACTGATGCCAGCCTGGGGGTAAATACCACTGTGTCTGTGGT
>NZ_LWEZ01000739.1:0-1275 GCF_001634945.1 Alcanivorax sp. HI0044 | reverse complement strand
ATTTCGGGCAGGCGGAGCCGCCTGCCCGAAATCAAACCGCCTGTAGGATTACCTCTCGAGGTGCGAACCGAGCGAAGCGAGGAAAAAGCGTGGTCTCCATGCCAACCCATTCTATAGGGATTGATGAATCATTCGCCCGCTATCCGTATTGATACGCGGGTTCGTCCCTCGAGAGGAACTTGTATGTTTGAATGCTCTTCCTGCAACCATGCAGGACTTGCCGGGGTGGAGGGACCAAAGGAGCATCTGACCCAAGGGTACAGACGGTAGGAGATTTGGCCCCACCCCGCACCTATTCATACGCCGATAAAGAATCCATCGGCTGAGTTCGCACCTCAGACCGACGATACCTAGCAAGCCAGCGTTTCAGGTGCGCCCCGACAAGCATGTGTAACCTAGCGCAAGGGGCTGTTCAGTGGCAATGCAAGTAGAACCCTCCATTATCGGCATCGACGTGGCCAAGGCCGAGTTGGTCATCTATTTCCTGGGCCAGACCTATTCCATTGAGAACACACCCCAAGCCATTCGGGCTTGGCTCAAGGATCTGCCTTCCCTCTGCGAGATAGCCATCGAGGCCACTGGCACTTATCACATGGATGTCATTGAGCTGGCCCACCGTAAAGGCCATCACATCTACGTGATTGATGGTTCTCGCCTCCACCATTACCGCAAAGGCACAGGTGGTCGCGCAAAAACGGACGCCTCTGATGCGCAGCTACTTGCCCGCCATCTGCAACATGAAAAAGAGGCGTTGCGCCGCTGGAGCCCGCCACCCAAGGCGTATCGGACGCTGCAGACCCTACTGCGCCGCCGTGCGGCACTGGTCAAGGCGCGAACCATTATCCAGCAAAGCCTGGGTGCAGAGCCGCTACTCAAAGCGGGCTTGAAGAGGTTGATCTCTCAGATCAACACGCTGGATGCACAGATCCAGAAACACCTTCGCGACACGGTAAGAGACGCTGGGCTCAGCGAACAGGTGCAACGGTGCAAGGCCCTGGAGGGCGTGGGCGATCTGACCGCCTACGCTCTGGTCATGGCCTTCTTAAGGGGCGACTTCAGGAACAGTGATGCCTTCGTGGCCTTCCTGGGGATGGACGTTCACGTGAGAGACTCAGGCACCAAAACCGGCAAGCGAAAACTGACCAAGAAAGGGGACTCAGAAGCTCGCAGGCTGCTTTGCTGCGCGGCCATGGCCGCTCGCCGGAGCAAGCGTTGGGCAGGGGTCTATCAGGCTTATCTGGATCGAGGGCTGGCAACTACCCAAGCGTTAGTCAT
>NZ_LWEZ01000738.1:0-1126 GCF_001634945.1 Alcanivorax sp. HI0044 | reverse complement strand
CGTTCGAAGGTTTCCCGGGTGAAAGCCTCGCCGCCCAAAGTCCAGGAACGCACTTTCAGGGGCGGTTGTGTTTGTTCAATCCAGTCCAGCAACGGCCCCATGTAGCTGGGCGGAATGCAGGCGATGGTCACCCCTTCTTTTTGCAAGGCATCGCAGGTTTGTTGCGCGCTCCATAATTGTTGGTCACGAATCACCACCCGCGAACCAAAGGCCAACGGCACCGTCCAGCGCTCTACCGCTCCATCGAAACTGATGGAGGCGAACTGCAGCTCCACATCATCCGGGGTCATGCCATAGCGTTCACCAATGGTCTGCACATGCATGGAGAGACCGGCATGGGTCAGGGACACGCCTTTGGGTTTGCCGGTGGAACCGGAGGTATAGATCACATAGGCGAGCTGGTCCGGGTGCGGTTCGTTGCCGAGAGACTGCGCAGAGAAAACATCCAGCGACAATCCATTAACCGCAACCGGTTTAACGGCATCAACACGGGGCAAGGTTTCAAGCAAATCTGAAGACGTGAGCAGCAACTTGGCACTGCTGTCTTCCAGCATGTAGTGCAAGCGGTCGGAGGGATAACCCGGATCCAGTGGCAGAAAAGCGCCGCCGGCTTTCATCACGGCAAGGAAGGCTTCGATCATGGTGACACCACGCTCGAAGGACACACCGACCACATCATCCGGTTGCACGCCCTGTTCGATCAGGTAACGGGCCAATTGGTTGGCGCGGGATTCCAGCTGGACAAACGATACGCGGGTGTCACCGTGCACCAGCGCAATGGCCTCGCCCTGCTCGGCTGCCTGTTGTGAAAACAGCGAGAGGAAACTGGTCGCGTGCCACTCGCCTTCGCCCTGACTCCATTGCTGCAAGTGGGGCTCGTCGTCACCCAACGCATCCAGCGTGGCCAGTGGCACATCATCCACATGAGACAACGCCAGCAAGGTACGCTTGAATGCACTGGCCATGCGGTCCATCAACGCCACCGGCAAGGCAGCGCTATCGTGGGCAAACAACATTTGCAGATGGTCACCGGGCAGCACCGCCACGGTGAGCGGGTAATGGGTGAACTCGTGGCTGGTGGGCGTGCCCAGCTGCAATTCGCTGTGCTCACTGCCCAGCAGGGATT
>NZ_LWEZ01000737.1:0-930 GCF_001634945.1 Alcanivorax sp. HI0044 | reverse complement strand
ACCATTCTTTCGTATGTCGGCTTGTGCCTCATGCCTGGGTCGCGTCAGCAGTGGCGTGGGCTTTGACCGTCTTTTCACCGCTCTCGGCTCAACTCTTCCCGGACGGTTGCCCACGCATCGCAGTGCAATAAGCACCAAGAGTTCCACTAAATCTGCTTGCGAATAACCCGATGCCAGACGGCAACTCCATGCATTCCAAATCTGTAATGCATGCTTGAAGCTCAATGCTCGCGGGAGCACATCCGATAACGCTGCGGATTGCGCCATGAGAATGCGTATCAGGTTATACGCCAGCAGATATACCCACATCTCTTTCTCGGCCATCTCCGGTGTTTTGCACGTTAATGTTTCCATGCCCAAGGTGGTTTTGATATTCCGAATATCCAACTCCACATGCCAGCGGCTTCGATACAAGGCTTTCAGTGCTTCCCGTGGAACTTGCGTTGCATCATTCAGGGTAGTAATCAGNACTTTGCTCTCTAGCGCGACCTCCCGTATGACAATTTCAGCGGGGAGATTTCTAAAGTGTTCCGCAGACATCCAGTCCGGGCGCTGTACTGGCTTTTTGATTCGGATCAGATGATCTTTGCTCCCCAGATGCTTTCCTCGACGAAAATCTGTTGTCCGTTTCCTGCCGCCGTTTTGCTGGAAAACCACATCAATACCACGTTCAAGACATTCCGCCAGAACGTAGTAGCTGCCATACAGCGCATCACCCAGCAGAATATCGCCCTGTTCAAGGTCGGACAGCAAGGCGCGGAACAAGGCATGCTCACTGCCACCTTTGCCCTTATAGGGCCCCATCGCCGCGTTAATAACCATGCCGCTGGAGAGACAAGTGATTCCAACAATCCGAACAACAGAAGGACACCCACCAATTAGCAAATCTCTCACGCGCCTGATGGCCATTATCTGATGACTTGCTGTCCA
>NZ_LWEZ01000736.1:0-2571 GCF_001634945.1 Alcanivorax sp. HI0044 | reverse complement strand
GCTGGAGGTGTAGCCGGCGGTGAAGCCGGTGCCGCGCTGGGGGCCAAGCTCGACGAGACCTATCTCGACAACCTGGAATGCCTGGACTGCGGTCACAGCTTCCGCCTCGACTCTGAGTAATCCCCCTCTTTCCTTTACTAAATACTCTGAAGCCCGCCTTGTGCGCGCTTCTTTATGCCCCTTTGGAGGCCTGAATGGATATTCCCACTTTCGTAAAGAACGAGCAGGGCCTGTACCACGTACAGGGCTGCGTGAAGCCCGAGGAAATTGTCAGCACCGCCGCTTCCATCTTGCTCGATGAGCTCACCGACCGGGAAGCGCTGACCGCGCCCACCGATGTTGCCCAGTTCCTGCAGCTGGCTCTGGCACAGGAGAAGAACGAGGTCTTCTCCGCCATCTTCCTCAACAACAAGCACAAGGTGCTCAGTTTTGAGACCTTGTTCAACGGCACCATTGATAGCTCTGCTGTTTACCCCCGCGTGGTGGTGCAGCGTGCTCTGGACTGCAATGCCGCTGCCGTCATCTTTGCCCATAACCACCCCTCCGGATGCAGTGAGCCCTCCACTGCCGACCGGCAAATCACCAAACGCCTCAAGGACGCCCTCGCACTGATTGATGTGCGGGTGCTGGACCACTTTGTGGTGTCCCGTTCCGGCTACGTCAGTCTCGCCGAGCGCGGCTGGCTCTAACCCTGCCCTTTGGGCATTTCTTAGTTATTAGGAGATTCACCATGGCACATCTTGTCGAAAGCATGGCCTATGTAGGCCGCACCCCCTGGCATGGGCTGGGCAACCAGCTGGCCAGCCAACAACCGCTGGAAGTCTGGATGCGGGAAGCCTGCATGGATTGGGAGATCCGTGAGACCCCGGTTCGCTTTATCAGTAGCGAGGCCGGTACGCTCGGGCAGATCTCGTCCTTCCCGGATCAGAAAGTGCTGTTCCGTTCTGATAATCAGGAGCCCCTGTCGGTAGTGAGTAACCGCTTCAAGGTGGTTCAGCCCCGTGAGGTGCTGGAGTTCTACCGGGATCTCACCGAGCAATCCGGCTTCGAGCTGGAGACCGCTGGCGTATTGAAAGGTGGCCGCAAGCTGTGGGCACTGGCGCGAACAGGCCAGTCCGGGACGTTGGCCGGGAATGACCAAACCAACGGTTATGTGCTGCTGGCTACCGCCTGTGACGGCACCCTGGCNACNACNGCGCAGTTCACCAGTATCCGGGTCGTCTGCAATAACACCCTTGCGGTGGCACTGAATGGCAATACCCATGCGGTGAAGGTACGCCACAACACCACCTTTGATCCGCAGTCGGTGAAGAAGCAGCTAGGCATCTCTGTCTCTGCCTGGGATGACTTCATGTATCGCCTGAAGGCCCTCAGCGAGCGCCGCATTACCCGCAAGACCGCCAAGAAGGTCATGCAGACCATCTTCACCGACACCGGCTATCAGCCACCGGGCATGCCGGTGAAGGCCAACGAACAGGCCATGAAGAAAGCCATGGCTCTGTATGAGGGTGCCGGTCGCGGGTCGGATCTGACGTCCGCCAAGAACACAGCCTACGGCCTGCTCAATGCGGTCACCGAGTTCGTGGACCATGAGCGACGAGCCCGCAGCACCGACAACCGGCTGGACTCGGCCTGGTTCGGCAAGGGTGCCCAGATCAAGCAACGTGCTCTGGAGCAAACTTCCCTGCTGGTCGCCTGATACCGGTCGGATCTTTTCTTCCCCTCTCTATTCCCGCATTAAAAAAACCTGGAGAACACCATGGATCTGAAATGGCTCTACCGCCTGTTGGCGGTATGGGACTGCCGCCCTATGCCTGCTGAATTGGCAGCGGTGTGGGGCGCGTTCCTGCATGAAGGCTTGATGTGCCACCCCGGCGATCCGGGGCGCAGTCGCCGCATCCTGGAGACCTGGGACAGTGGCTGCATCGAGCTGATCATCGCCTCCTGTGAATACCTGGACCCACTGTGGCAAACCGTCTCCCACATCTGGTTCGAACCCCGTGGACGCCCCGGCATCTTCGAGTACGAAGTGGTCAGCGAGCTGGGCGAATGGCTGGGTGAGCAACTGCTTACTACCGGCCACCTCCCCAGCGACAAGCAAGCCGAACGCTATATCGAAGCGCTGGTGAATGACTTCTTCGAGATAGGTGATGAGCCACCCTCGTCGTCAGGCCGCGCCGCATGATGCCATTTAGGCATCACTCACTCTCCATCCCCTTCCCTTACTTCTAGCCCCGGCCATTGTGCCGGGGCTTTTCTTTGTCAGGAGAACACTCATGGCACAACCGAAAAGCACAACTCCTACCCAGCGCCCGGCACTGCGCCTTGTCTCTACCAAGCAGATGAGCCGGGAGGACTGGCTGAAGATCCGCAAGCAGGGCATTGGCGCCAGTGATGCGGCTGCCGCCGTCGGCATCAGCCCGTACCAGTCACCGCTGGAGCTGTGGATGATCAAGACCGGGCGCGATGGTCTGTTCCCCGCGCCTGATCCCGATGACATCCAATCGCCGCTCTCCTGGGGCACCCTGCTGGAGCCCCAGGTGGCCGAGGCTTACGCCAAGATCACCGGCA
>NZ_LWEZ01000735.1:0-1389 GCF_001634945.1 Alcanivorax sp. HI0044 | reverse complement strand
GTTCCTGAAGTACGCTGAGGCACCAAAGAATATCGCTGATGAAGTCATCAGCGGCAAGAAATCTTAAATTTACGGTTAATTTGTTAAAGGTATAGAGCCGTGGCTAAGGAAAAGTTCGAACGTAATAAACCGCACGTAAACGTAGGCACCATCGGTCACGTTGACCATGGTAAAACCACCCTGACTGCCGCGCTGACCCGCGTGTGTGCAGAAGTCTGGGGCGGTAGCGCCATTGCTTTCGATGGTATTGATAATGCCCCGGAAGAGCGTGAGCGTGGTATTACCATCGCGACCTCACACGTAGAGTACGATTCTCCGACTCGTCACTACGCCCACGTAGACTGCCCCGGTCACGCTGACTATGTGAAAAACATGATCACCGGTGCCGCGCAGATGGACGGCGCAATCCTGGTTTGTTCCGCAGCTGACGGCCCCATGCCGCAGACTCGTGAGCACATCCTGCTGTCCCGTCAGGTTGGCGTGCCTTTCATTGTTGTGTTCCTGAACAAAGCGGACATGGTTGACGATGAAGAGCTGCTCGAGCTGGTCGAAATGGAAGTGCGTGAGCTGCTGAGCGACTACGACTTCCCGGGTGACGATACTCCGATCATCAAGGGTTCTGCCCTGAAGGCTCTGGAAGGCGATACCAGCGACATCGGTATGCCTGCCGTACAGAAGCTGGTTGAGTGCCTGGACGAGTACATCCCGGAGCCGGAGCGTGCCGTTGATCAGCCGTTCCTGATGCCGATCGAAGACGTATTCTCCATCTCTGGTCGCGGTACTGTAGTAACCGGCCGTGTAGAGCGTGGCATCATCAAGGTGGGTGAAGAGCTGGAAATCGTGGGTATCAACGACACCACCAAGACCACCTGTACCGGTGTTGAGATGTTCCGCAAGCTGCTGGACGAAGGTCGCGCTGGTGAGAACGTTGGTGTTCTGCTGCGTGGTACCAAGCGTGATGAGGTTGAGCGTGGCCAGGTACTGGCCAAGCCGGGCTCCATCAAGCCGCACACCAAGTTCGTTGCTGAGGTGTATGTCCTGAGCAAAGACGAAGGTGGTCGCCACACTCCGTTCTTCAANGGCTACCGTCCGCAGTTCTACTTCCGTACGACTGACGTGACAGGTGCATGTACTCTGCCGGAAGGTACCGAAATGGTAATGCCGGGCGATAACGTGCAGATGGACGTTGAGCTGATCGCTCCGATCGCCATGGAAGACGGCCTGCGCTTCGCGATTCGCGAAGGTGGCCGTACCGTTGGCGCCGGCGTGGTAGCTAAAATCACCGAGTAAGTTTTACGGTGATAAAAAGGGTCGCTTCGGCGGCCCTTTTTTTTGCCTGCGATTTGATGGTGTTGTCAACGGTGTCTGTTGGGCTGTTGAGGCTTGGGG
>NZ_LWEZ01000734.1:0-438 GCF_001634945.1 Alcanivorax sp. HI0044 | reverse complement strand
CAGCTCATCAGCAAAATTACCGGTATCCAGCGCAAAGCCTCCACCCACAAGAAAGCCCCCTCGCAGGCTATCTTCAACAGCCCAGGAGTTTCCGGTGGCCAAGGCCACCAGCAGCGTCACTAGGGAACCTCTGAAAAACTCCTTGCGTACTCAGTCTTTCAGGCTGGTTCGCAATCTATACCCCATTCGGGGCACAGAGGGCGCGCTTTTGAAGGTGTCCCCTAACTGGGATCGAGATATGTCCATCCATCGAAAAAGCGCAACAACGAGTGCGGGCCAGCCTGAATGACCCGAAGGGCGTGGCCTGAAGCGCACATCTGCTGCGCCTTGCCTCTCGGAAAGGGAACCACCCTGACCATCAAGACAAGACGCAACAGCTGCACGCTTCAGGCCACGCTGAGCATGCAAGGAGTTTTTCAGAGGTTCCCAGGNNGCTAT
>NZ_LWEZ01000733.1:0-1713 GCF_001634945.1 Alcanivorax sp. HI0044 | reverse complement strand
GCCACTGATCAGCACAGGCGCGCGATTATGCCAGAAAAGAGAATCAGTGGCGATTCCCCATCGGACCGTGCGGTCACGGCGGCGGGGCCAAGTTGACAGTTGATAATTGACAGTTGACAGCGCTGGAGTGCCCCCGATTTAGTAGACACCTAATGATTAAACGGTCGCAGCATAGGCACTGGGGGAAACTCCTCCCAGTGCCATGTGCCGACGCACATTGGGATAGTACTGGTCCGTATAGTAACGAACTTCGCTCGCCATTTCGTCTCGGCCTATCTCTCCAAGAGGGCGAGTCCACTCCTTTTTTAGCAAGGCAAAGACACTCTCGGCACAAGCATTGTCCCAGCAGTTGCCGCGCCGGGACATGCTGATGGTCACCTTTCTGTCATTGAGCCAACTCAGCACCTCTTCACTACGATATTGGCTGCCTTGGTCTGAGTGGAACAGCAAATCACGCCCCGCAGGTTTCTGGCGCCTCCAGGCCTGTTTCAGCGCCGCTATAACCAATTGTGAGCAGTTAACCGGCCCCATCGCACGGCCCACGATCTGACGAGTCCCCAGATCCAGCACAACGGCAATGTAGAGCCAGCCTTCTTGGCAGCGGATCTGGGTAATATCCGACACCCAGACACGGTTGGCCTTCCCAACCGAGAACTGGCGATTCAGCAGATTGGGCAACACCGGTAGAGACGACTTGGCCTTGCGGTAGCCGGGCTTGGGCGCCGTACGCGAACGGTAGCCCGCCGCCTGCAGCAACCGCTGAACCTGATTTTTCCCACAGCAAAACCCCGCATCCTGGGCATGCAGCCAGAGCTTACGGTAACCCGGTATGCTTTGCTGACGACGAGCCTCTTTCAGAAGGAAGGCCAAGAGGGCGTCATCGCGCCTCTGTTTTGGCCCCGGACAACGCTGACGCTCCCGCCAACGGTAATAGCCTGCTCGTGAGACATCGAGTACTGCGCACATCACCGATACCGGCCAGGCTTGGCTACGGCAGGCATCGATGAAGGCAAATCTTATTTGCCGTGCTTGGCGAAGTACTCGTCCGCCTTTTTTAGGATTTCATTCTCCAGCTCGGCTCGCTTGAGCTGCTTTTTCAGGCGAGAAATCTCTCCTTCCAGGTCTTTGAGGCTTTTATCGGGTCCCGTGTTCTGGACGGATTTAGCAGACGGTTTCTTGGTCACAATCCATTCTCTTCGCCAGCGGCTTAACAACTTTGGGTGTATGCCTAGCTTGCCAGCTAGTGCGGACTGTGTCTGCGTGGTGGATAGCGAGGCCTGCACGGCCTCGCGTTTGAAATCATCGCTGAAGTAGCGCTTGGCTTTGTATTTCATGACACCTTCTCTCCAAATGAAGGTGTCTACTTTTTCCGGGGCATTCCAGCNACGCTTTCTGTTTCAGAACGAAAAGAGGTCGCGCCCACCGTGTGGGCGCGGCCTCTTGCGTTTCAGATTCCACCCATTTCATATCGCGCCGCTGTCAACTGTCCATTATCAACTGTCAACTGATTAGCGGCGTCAGGATCGTGTCCCTGGTTTCTTCATTCACACCGGGAAAATCACGCATGAAATGCAGGCCGCGGCTTTCCTTGCGTTGCATGGCGGAGCGGATGATTAGCTCGGCGATCACCACCAGGTTGCGCAGCTCCAGCAGATCGTTGCTGATGTGGTAGTTGCTGTAATACTCGGCGATCTCGCTCTTCAGCAGTTCGGC
>NZ_LWEZ01000732.1:0-1903 GCF_001634945.1 Alcanivorax sp. HI0044 | reverse complement strand
GCCCGGTGGTGCCAGTGCGTGAGTAAACTCCAAGCGGGTGAAACTGGCGTTTACCTGTCTGGTCACTGTAACGGAAGTAGAAGAGATGCTTCCCGTTTGGCTGAAGTCTGACCATGAATCGACCATGCCCACGTGGGCCGTCTTCGGTTAGCCAGGCATCTTTGGGCTCTTTTGGAGTGAGGTGTCTATCTGTGATGATGCCCATGTATGCTCCGAAATCTCGTCACCGTTCCGTCACCGTTCCGTCACCGTTTCTCAATCGCTTTCGGTGGATTCTAGTGGACGTTGTTGGACAATGCAAAGATGTATTTTTAACTAACTTACTGATATTTAATGGTTTGTAGATTCTGTTGGACGGCGACGGACAAGCTGTAACCTTTATGGGGTGCAAGGGGTAGGAGGTTCGAATCCTCCCGTCCCGACCAAATTAGGTCGTATAAAAAGCTCGGCNTCTGCCGTAATGCCGTTCACTTAAGAGGAGCGGCATTACGATCGACGGGATAGCGGGTCTTGGAGATTTTGACCGTTCTCGGCCTGGAAGGTCGGGAACGGTCCTCCAACAACAGGTTACCGATCCCCGCTCTGAGTTCCGCCAAGCGTGCGCCCGTGCGCGATAGCGGCTGAGCCGCCGCCATCACGATCAACTGCGCGGCGATGTACTGATAGGCGAACTTGAAGCGGATACGCGACGGGTCCTGGCCATGAGCCACTGCCGCCTGACTGGCTTCCCGACGGATCACGTTATACGCCAGCAGCAAGCCCCACACCTCCTGATACACCAACTCCACCGTCCTGCTGCGCAGTGTCACCGCATTGTGTTGCAGCGAGCTCTTGATGTCCCGGAAGCCGACTTCGATTTCCCAACGTTCCCGGTACAGCCGGGCCACCGCCTCGGTGTCGTAGCGCTGCGCCGGCAGCGACGTCATCACCGTGCGCCGCTTGCCCTTGTGCTCATAGCTCACCGCCCGAACCGTCCAGGTCTCGGGCAGTTCAGGATCGCGTTTACGGGCCTGGGGAGAAACCTTCATGCTCAACAAGTGATCGTCGTCGTTGTACGTATGCAGAGTCTCGGCCACCAAGCCCTTGCGGGCGGGGATCAGCCAGTGGCGTTGCTCGCCGCCGCTAGCCAGCCGCAACAACCGGGCGGCGCTCCAGAAGCCTTTGTCGAACAGGGTGATCGAGTGATCCGGGATACGGTCCAGGAAGTCGTCGGCCAGCCGCATCTCGCTGCGCCGGTAGGGGCTAAGCTGGGCATCCAGCAACACGTGCGAGCGCACGTTCATCAACGCCACCAGCCGCATCATCGGGTACGGGGTTTGGCGGTGCGTGCCGGTATTGCCGGAACCGAAGTGCTCACGCAACGCCGGGGTGTCCTGGGTGCGCAGCTGCGCCCCGTCCACCGCCAGGACCTGCAGCCCGTTCCAGTCATCGCCGGGGTAACGTTCCCGGCCCCATTGTTCGCCGGTGCGGCGGAACAGCCATTCCACCGGGTCGGCCCCCAGGCGTCGGCGTGCCTGGGATACACCGCTGCGGGCCAGCAGACTGTCGGTGGCCAGTCCCTGGGCGCAGATATTGAGCCGGCGCGCTACTTCGCAGACCGGTTCGTTGCGGAACAAGGCCATGCCCAGCACCAGCCACAGCACCTGATCGCTGGGGAGGCGCCGCCGACGAATCGTTGCTTTGGAGGACAATTGGAGCGCCGACTCAACCCATTCAACGGGGATGTTCTGGGTGAAGGTGCTCAGGTCAGAGAAGGACTGAAGGGCATCAATATCGAAAAGAGACTGCTGTAAAGACACAAAAAATCCGGCTTCCCGCGAGTGGAAACCGGATTTTCGGAAAGCCCCGCTCTGCCTGCAATGCTTAAGTGAACGGCATTACGGCAACTGCCGGGCTTTTTTTA
>NZ_LWEZ01000731.1:0-8341 GCF_001634945.1 Alcanivorax sp. HI0044 | reverse complement strand
AGTGATCAAGACGTCGACCGGGCAGGGCCGATTTTTCAAGCCCTGGGCAAGGCGACGCATATTGGCACGGTGGGCAGCGGCCAGCTGGCGAAACTGGCCAACCAGGCGATTGTCGGCATTACCATCGGCGCGGTTTCAGAAGCCCTGTTGCTGGCCGCCAAGGGTGGCGCCCGCCCGGAAAAAGTTCGTGAAGCATTGTTGGGCGGCTTTGCGGGCAGCAAGATTCTTGAGCAGCATGGCGAGCGCATGCTGGCCCGGGATTTCGAACCCGGCGCCCCGGCGCGGATCCAGCTCAAGGACTTGCGCATGATTCTGGACGAGGCCCGTGCTGAAGCGTTAACCCTTCCTCTTAGCCAGCGGGTGTTCGAACAATATCGGGCCTTGCAGGCAAGCGGTCATGGCGATGTGGATCACAGTGGTCTGCTATTGGAGCTGGAAAGGCTCAATGGCGTTCGATTGTCTGCTGGCACCGGTGGGGTAGATCCCGAAGAGGAGAACGGGTAATGCCACGTTTTGCCGCCAACCTGTCCATGCTGTTCACTGAGTTACCGTTCCGGGACCGCTTTGCCGCTGCGGCGGATGCCGGCTTCAAGGGGGTGGAATATCTGTTCCCGTATGGCTGGTCTGCTGACGAGTTGGCGTCATTGCTGGCGGAGAACGGGCTGACCCAGGTGCTATTCAACTTGCCTGCCGGGGACTGGGATGCCGGAGAGCGCGGCATTGCGTGTTTGCCGGATCGGGTGGAGGCGTTTCGCGAAGGTGTGTTTACCGCCATGGACTACGCCGAGGCGCTGGGCTGTGGGCAGATGAACTGTCTGGCGGGCCTGAAACCGGCAGCGCTGCCGTCAGAGGTGGCCTTTGCAACCCTGGTGGAGAACCTGCGTTTTGCTGCGGACCTGTTCGCCGCCAAGGGGCTGACCCTGACACTGGAAGCGATCAACTCCCGGGTGGATATGCCCGGTTTTCTGGTGGATACCTCGGCCATGGCCATGGCGGTGATTGAGGCGGCGGGCCGCGACAATATCCGCCTGCAATACGATCTTTATCATATGCAGATTATGGAAGGGGATTTGTGCCGTTCCCTTTCGCGACTTTGTCCCCATATAGGACATATTCAGTTTGCCGATAATCCCGGGCGCCATGAGCCGGGCAGCGGCGAAATTCATTTTGATACCGTGTTTGCTCACATCGACTCGCTGGATTATGCGGGCTGGGTGAGTGCGGAGTACCGGCCCCGGGCCGACACGATAACCAGCCTGGGCTGGTTTAACGCAACCAAACAGGAACCGTGATGCAATTCAATTGGGGTGGAAAGATCATCCTTGGCCTGCTCGGCATGCTGGCGGGCGGGCCCATTGGCTTGGGTATCGGCGTGCTGATTGGGCATATGCTCGACAAGGGCGCCGAACGGGTACAGACCTTTAACCCGTTTCGGCCCTATGGCCCGGGCGAACAGTCACAGATTCAGACAGCGCTGTTCGATACGGCGTTTTCGATCATGGGGCACCTGGCCAAGGCCGATGGCCGTGTCAGCGAAGACGAAATTGCACAGGCCAGGGCGGTGATGGATCGCATGCAGCTGTCTGAAGAGCAGCGCAAGCAGGCCATTGCCTTGTTTAACCAGGGCAAGCAGGACGATTTTCCGCTGGACCAAACCGTGGCCGCGTTTGCGACAAGCGTGAAGCATCGCAAACAACTGATTCTGGTATTGCTGGAAATTCTGCTGCAAACCGCGCTGGCCGATGGCGAACTGGACCCGGCCGAAGAAGCGATTCTGGTGCGGGTGGCGGAAGGCCTGGGTGTGCCGCGCGCCCAGTTTCAGCAGATCCTCAACATGCTGCTGGCCCAGGCGCAATTTTCCGGCGCCCGCGGTGGGCATTCCTACCAGGGTGGCCAGCAGGCAGCCGGACCATCACGTCCGTCCCTGTCGCAGGCGTATCAGGTGCTGGGCATCACTGGTAGCGCCAGTAATCAGGAGGTCAAAAAGACCTACCGCAAACTGATGAGCCAGCACCACCCGGACAAGCTGGCCGCCAAAGGCGTGCCGGAAGAAATGATTCGCGTGGCCACGGAAAAAACCGCGGAAATCAGCAAGGCCTACGAAATGATTAAGGAACACCGCGGCTTTAAATAAGGTTCTTCGCGGATTAGCGTGAAAAACGCCGTTATGCCTGGTTGACCATAGAGTTGCCAGAAATGCCGGCGTTGCCGGATGCCAAACGCCTGATGCCGGACGTTAAATCAGGCCCCTGATGCTCTGGAAGGTTGAAGCGACGAACTGGGGAGTCTCTGTAGCACGCCCAACAGCGCTGATTTTTTTGTGGGAGTGATGCTTGCATCACGAATAAGGTTGGTGGATTACAGGCTCCTTCACGATGCCAGAACCCCTTCCTATATTAGCGTGGGCGTTTTTTAGGGGCTGCCTGGCATCAAAACTCGCCGGTCAAACGCTGATAATACATTATGCAGGCGACGCTCGATGCTCGTTTCCTCGTCAGGCATTCGGCGTTTAGCATCCGGCAACGTGCGAGACATTCACGACAAATCAAGCCAACTGCTAGAAACGTGATATTCCCTCAAATCCCCGATGAACCTTAAATAAACGCAACAGGGCTCACGCAACAAGCAACACGCCGGGAGTTTGGCGTGTTGCTTGTTGCGTGAAGCCTGTGGCGTTTCCCGATTCAATAACTGGCGCTGGGGAGCCGGTCGATTTTCGGAATCGACCAGCCGCTGCTGACCAGATCGGATTCCCCGGACCACCAGCGATTCAGCAAGCGCGTTGGCAGATCCGCGCGGGCGCGGCCGCTAAGCCGTTGCAGGGCTTCATGGTAGGCGGGCTGGTAGCGCAAGCGTTCGGGTAGCCGGCAGGTCAGGTCCATTAGCCGGTGAATGTGTTTCTGGTAGCTGCGATGGGCATCAAGTCCCGTTTGTGGCAACCGAAACTGTTCGCGCAGGTGTTCGGGAATCTGAAAAGACGCCAGGCCAAGATAACTCCCGTAGGGGAGCCGGCCGGGGTAACCCTGTTCGCGTATCAGGGTATGGCCAAGCTGGCGGCGATGGCGGGGAATGTCGCCGTTGCGGGCCAGCCGTTTGCTCCACCAGCGTTGGTGTGCATGCCAGTGCACCGGTAATCGCTGTGGGGGTATGCCCATGGCTTCGGCCATCACCATGGTCTCTTCGAACAGCCTTTCCTGGTGGGCGGTGGACAGCGGTTCAATAACGCTTTGATAGATCCGCAGGCACGAATCCATCCACGCGGTAAGCATGTACAACAGGGTGTCGCTGTCTTCCACATCGAACAGGGTTTTGCGGCGGGTACAGGGGCTTTGCAGGGTCAGTAACGCCTGGTCCAGATTGCCAAAAACCAGCTTCAGCATAAATACCTGCGTGTGTTGCAGGCGCTGCATCATGTCGTTTCCGGATGTGGTCAGTTGCGCTGTGCGGCTGTCTGCCAGCGCCAGGAGTAATACGCGACCTTGTGCCAGGCACATGAGGTTTTCGCGCATCAGTTGCCAGCATATGGAACCGGGGCCGAACAGGCCGGCATCAGGGTGGTGGCAGCGGTCGGTGATGCGCATCAAGCCGTGTTCCTGATGATCTCGGGTGATTAATTTCGGTAATGCCATGTGCATGCCTCCGTGGTGCAGATGGATAGGATTTACCGACTACCACCAAACACTGCAGGACAAGGCTGCAGGGGGACAACGTAGTGCAGATTTCGACATGGCCGTACCGCCATGCTCACTTTTATCTTACGGCCACGGGCGATTGAATCTAATCAGAAAATGTGGTGATTTGAGCGTTAAGGGGAACGGTGAACCGTTTCTGCTTGTCGCATAAACAGGGCCGGTCGTATTGGGCTGGCTTGCCATTTCCATTTAAGGAGCGACTTTCATGTTGGGCGAAAATCACAGCATTCATCACGAATTTCCCGATGTTCACCAGAAGATAGACGAGCTTGCTAACGCCGACCCCTCGTTCAAGGCGTTGATTCTGGAGCACGATAAACTGGACAAAAAGATACGGGGGCTGGAGATGCGCGAGAGCCCGATTTCGGATCCTGAGATGGAACGGCTAAAGCAGGACCGCATACGGCTGAAGGACGAGGTCTACCACCGGTTAAGCCATCACTGAAAGAAAAAGCCTCTGGTATCAGAGGCTTTTTTTATTTACTTCATTAACAATCTAGATTTTGGTTCCGAGAGCAGTTTTTTTGCATAGACACCCGGCGGAAGGCCATTGCTATCACGGCTATAATACATTCGGGTGATGAAATAAAATTCCTTACCAAACGGAATGTCAGTCAGTGAAAAGCCCACATTGGGTAATTGCCCGGCAAACCTTTCGGGTTCGTTCACCTGGCTGGCATCGTCCTGATAGAGCAGCCGGGCGGGGGTATCAAAGCCCTTCACGAAGGCCAGCTGGGCCAGCATGTCGAAGCCCCGGCCAGTGCCAAACCAGATCCAGTTGTTGCCTTCCAGTGGCATGGCGAGCATGGCTTTTTCCGAGTCCGACAGCACTCCATCGGTAATGCCCACGTGGTTGCCGGTCCAGCTGGTAACCAGTTTGCTGTCGTAGAGGCCGTTGCCATCCAGCGAAATATCCAGAGCAGGGCGTGCCAGCACAGTGTCGGCAATGCCGGGCAGGGTGAAACGGCTATGGATATCGACCTGTTGCGGCATCACCAGAAAATAGTTGTGAATGCGCAGCACCGGCACCCGTGCCACCTTGACGGAGGTAGTGGCATAGACCATGGCTGCCAGTGGGCCGCTGATAATCTGTTCTACTTTTGGATCCAGGTTGTTGTTGTTCAGGGTGACGCGATTGTTTTCTCCGAATACACCAGCGCTGAGGCGCAATTTGAGCGTATCAAGAATACTTTGGCGCTCGCCGTTTTCCCCTTCGAAACCGCGAAAATAAAAATCGCTCCACTTGAACAGATTCTGATCTGTCATGCTCAAGGCAAAGTCGGTGCTTTTGATGGTCATGCTTTCCGGGTCGAACTGCACATAGCGCTCTGTGCTTTGCAGATAGGCGTTCTTGACCAGGTAAAAATGGTGTTCCTTGTCGTTATGGGAGACCAGCAGTTCTGCGGCGACGTTTTCTGAAACATTACCGCTTAATGCCGGGCCACCGTCTTCGAAACGCAACAACAGCCGGTCTTCTGTATCGATGCGGCGCGGATCACCAATCAGATGCGTGCTGTCATCTTTCTCAAAGTAGGGGTAGCCCTCCCTGGACCATTGGACCCACTGGTGGGGAACCGGCACAAGGCGACCTTCTTTTACAGCGAAAAAGGAGTACAGACCGATATGTTTGCCGATCAGGGGTTTGAAGTCGGCGCCGGTGAGGGTAATGATCTGTGCCCAGAGGGCCGATGAGGCGCAAAGCAGCAGGAGTGTAGCCAGCGCCCGGGTGACGGTATTTTTTATCATTATGGTCTGTCATGGCTGTCGGTACAGGGTCCATGATGCGCCTTTGCGCCGGGCCGTCAATGACCCGGCGACCGGAGGGTCAGTCTTCAAGCTCAATGCGCTGGGCAAAATGGGCCAGGGCCTGCGGGTTGGCCAGGGCGTTACGGTTGGTGACAGGCCGGCCATGGATGACTTCTCGCACCGCCAGCTCCACGATTTTACCGCTGACCGTGCGCGGGATTTCGGGTACCGACAGAATGACGGCGGGCACGTGGCGTGGCGTGGCGCCCTGGCGAATGGCTTTACGGATGCGAGCCTGGAGTTCGTCATTCAGGTCTACGCCGTCTGCGGGCACCACAAACAGCACCACGCGCACATCACCGTCGAATTGCTGGCCGACCACAATGGCTTCGCGGATTTCTGGCAGGGTTTCCACCTGGCGATAGATCTCTGCGGTGCCGATGCGCACACCTCCGGGGTTGAGTACCGCATCGGAGCGGCCATGGATAATCAGCCCCTGATGGCTGTCATGGGGCACCAGCTGGGCGTAATCGCCATGGGCCCAGACGCCCGGGAAACGGGCAAAGTAGGCAGCGTGAAAGCGCTGGCCGTCCGGATCATTCCAGAAGCTTACCGGGCAGGACGGAAAGGGGCTGCGGCACACCAGCTCGCCTTTGCTGTCGGCCAGGGGCTGGCCGTTGTCATCGAATACGGCCACATCCATGCCCAGGCCGAGGCATTGCAGCTCGCCGCGATACACCGGCAGCATGGGGCTGCCCAGTGCGAAACAGGAAATAATGTCGGTGCCGCCGGAAATGGAGCTGACCAGTAATGACGGTTTCACCTGCTGGTACAGGTAGTCATAGCTTTTGTGCAGTAGTGGCGAGCCGGTGGAGAAAAGGGTGCGCAGGGTGCCCAGGTCGTGGCTGTCTTTCGGGCGCAAGCCGGATTTTTCCACCGCCTGAACAAACTTGGCACTGGTGCCGAAGTGGGTAATGCCTTCCGCATCAATCAGGTCAAACAACCGGCCGGTATCCGGGTAGGCCGGGTTGCCGTCATAGAGCACCAGAGTGGCGCCGGTGTGCAGGCCGCAGATAAGCCAGTTCCACATCATCCAGCCGCAGGTGGTGAAGTAGAACAGGGTGTCGGTGTCGCGCACATCGCCGTGCAGATGCAGTTCTTTGGTCTGCTGAAGCAGGGTGCCGCCAGCTCCATGGACGATGCATTTGGGCTGCCCGGTGGTGCCGGAGGAATAGAGAATAAAAAGCGGATGATCGAAGGGCAGGCGCATAAAGTCAGGCGCCGGGCCGGCGGCCTCCAGCCAGGCGCCCCAGATCAGTGCCCGGGGAACGCTGCTGCTATCGCCACGGCCGGGTACCACAATCAATAATTCCGGTTTCAAGGCCTCATGCAATGCGTCTATACGCTCGCCGAGATCGATCCACTTGCCGTTGTAGTGATAGCCATCACAGGCCAGCAGCACCTTGGGTTCGATCTGTCCGAAACGATCCAGCACCCCGGAAACCCCGAAATCCGGGGAGCAGGAGGACCAGACAGCACCGATCCAGGCGGCGCCCAGGGCCGCGATCAGGGTTTCGGTGCGGTTGGGCATAAAGCCCGCTACCCGGTCTCCGGGTTGAATGCCGGCCGCTAGCAGTTGGGCGGCCACTTTGCCGGCGGCCACCCGCAGTTGTGCATAGCTGATGACACTGCGGCTGCCATCTTCCAGCACGCTGACGACGGCGGTGTGAGTGTCGTTACGTTTGAGCAGGTTTTCCGCGTAATTGAGTTCGCCGTGGGCAAACCAGCGGGCGTCCTGAAAGCGTTCCCCTGGCGTCAGCACGGTATCGCCGGGCCGGCCGACCACACCGCAATGATCCCAGACCTGTTGCCAGAAGGCGTCCGGTTGCTCCACAGACCAGCGATGCAGGGCCTGATAATCCGTTAAAGGCAGACCACTGTTGGTGCGTGCCTGTTGCCAGAAAGCGGCCAGGTGGGTGTGCTGGATGCTGTCATCGGGTTGCCAGAGAGGCTCGCTCATTCTGTCTCTCCCTTGCTGTCGGTATCCGCGTGGCTGTCAGCGGCGGTGAATTCCACCAGCACCGTGCCTTCGCTGACACTGTCGCCAGCGGCGACGGCAAAGCCGTTCACCGTGCCGGGTACGGTGGCGCGCAGGGTGTGCTCCATTTTCATGGCTTCCAGTGTAATCACCGCATCGCCGGCTTCAACGCTATCGCCGGGGGCAGTATGCAGGGCGACAATGGTGCCGCTCATGGGGGCGCTGAAGCCGCCAGCATCCGCATGCCGGGCGGTATCACGGCTGGGGTTCAGGGTGACCGGGTAGGCTTGGCCGCCCACAAACAGCACCACTGTGTGGGTATTTTGCCAGGCGAAGCGGGCCGCCAGGCTGTCCGTTCCCCAATGCAGGCTGAAATCTTGGTCGGCGGTAGTCACGGCAAAACTGACAGCGGCCTGACGGTCACCGATAGCGGTTTGCTGGCCGTCTTCGCGTACGGTGAATTGTTCACCGTTTGCTTCCACCCGG
The DNA here is from genome assembly GCF_001634945.1 of Alcanivorax sp. HI0044. Classification (NCBI taxonomy): domain Bacteria; kingdom Pseudomonadati; phylum Pseudomonadota; class Gammaproteobacteria; order Oceanospirillales; family Alcanivoracaceae; genus Alcanivorax; species Alcanivorax sp. HI0044. The sequence goes on along the minus strand of NZ_LWEZ01000731.1, from coordinate 379 downwards.
GTTTGGCGCAGGCGCTGATTCAGTGGGCGCCAGCCATTGAGGGATTGCCAGGGGCTGTCGCCGGTGGCCTTGTGCGCCTGCAAGCGCGCCGCAGCCAGGGCCAGCAAGGCGGGGTCGACGGCGGTGGCCTCCAGCAAATGCGGGCGATGTTCGAGCAAGCGGGTATCCAGCTCGGCCCCGGCGAAAGCCTCGTCGTTGAGTACCCGGCGCAGGAAGGCGGCGTTATGGTGGATGCCTTCCAGCTCCAGGGCGTCCAGTGCCTGAATCAGTTGTTGCCGGGCGGCGTTGCGGTCCTCGCCATGACAGATCAGCTTGGCGATCATGGGATCGTAGTGCTCGTCTACCCGGTCGCCCTGTTCGTAGCCAGCATCCACCCGGC
>NZ_LWEZ01000730.1:0-1691 GCF_001634945.1 Alcanivorax sp. HI0044 | reverse complement strand
GCTTTGTATCTATTGCCTTTGGGGTTGTTCTGTCGTTATTGGTACCGGGGCGTCAAAGCGCGTAACCGTGAAGTGCAGGCCTTTGCGTTGTCTGGTGCCCTGGTTGTGGTGGCGTTTATGGGGTTCGGGCTGAGCCAATCCATGCTGCGGGACCCCCGTGGTCTGGCTGGGTTTCTGGGGTTGCTGGTGGCGTGCTGGTGTCTGCTCAAACGAGCGGCTGAGTCTCAGGCCTATGTCGGGTTACGGCCTTCGACCTCTCTGTGCCCTTGGGTAAACACGANCTACGAGTGGATGGTGTGTTTTGTGGTTTGTAGATACCGTCTCTCCCAATGAACCACAACCCCTCTCAAACGGGCTGTGGTTCATATTCTTTCTGGTGCGCCAGCACGCCGTAAGCGATGTGCACCAGTTTTCTCATGGCCGCGCCCAGCGCTGACATCTTTCGTTTGCCTGCAGCACACAGCCGTTGATATTGGCGCCGAATGCTGGGGTTATGCCGCATCGCCACAACGGCACCCATGTATAACTTTTGCCGCAACGCGGGGTCGCCATTCTTCGAGAGCCGCGGCGCGTGCCTGACCGAACTGCCCGAGGTCCACTCCACCGGCACCAGCCCCATGAAGGCCGCCACTTGTCTGCCACTCTTGAAGCGCCTTGATCGTAGTGCCACCAACAAATGCACCGACAGCACCTCGCCAATACCGGGAATACTCTCCAGCAAGCCTCTATCGCGCTTCAGGCCGTCATGGCGATCAATATGCTCATCCACTTCCTTGACCAGTCGTTTGGCCTCCCGTCGCAGCAACGCCAGCACATGCGTAATCGAGTGCTCCGCTTGCGTATCCCGGTTGAACTGCGCCTTTTCTAACCGGTTCTGTTCCCGCTGAATGTCCTTTTGCACCGTCTCCAGCCGTTTCGCCAGCTGCTTGAGGGTCCGCACTTCCTCTGGCTCAGGCTGCCAAGGCGTCAGCTCCGGGTTGGCTAGAGCAAAATGGGCAATGCGTTTGCTGTCTTTCTTGTCACTCTTGCCTTGATCGCCCAGGGAACGGGCGTAGTAGCGCACGCGGGCAGGGTTCAGCACGTAGACCGTCACACCGGCTTGGTGCAACCAGTGCGCCAGGGGTTCGTGATAGATGCCGGTGGCTTCCAGATACACCTGAAGTTCGCCGGGGGACGCGCCGGTTTGTTTGAGCAACCATGACAGCAGCGCGGGATAATGATCGTGGGCATTGGGAAATACCCGGGTTTTTACCTTGCCGGCCTGCGCATCACGCAACCAGCACAGATCGAGCTTTTTCTTACTGACATCAATACCGATGGTAGCCATCTCTCCACTTCTCCTTGTTCGTGCAGCCTCATCCGGTCAACGAAGGGCTCGGATACCGTTCAAGTTTTGAGAGAAATGCTGGCGGGACCTATCTACATCACAGGCTCAGGGCCTCAGGTCGAATACGGGTTGCCCGCCAGCAGTGGCGGAAGGGTAGCAAATCCTTCCGCCGGAGAGACACAAGGTCGTATTTACCCAAGGGCACAGAGAGGCCGAAGGCCGTAATCCGACAAACCCATGCTCAGGATACCCCACCAAGGCTCTCAGGCTGCGCCTCAACCTTGCGCCGGTAATACCCGGCCAGGAACGCCCCGCAAAGAATCTGGATCTGGTTGTAGCACATGATCGGCAGCACGATCATGCC
>NZ_LWEZ01000729.1:0-1656 GCF_001634945.1 Alcanivorax sp. HI0044 | reverse complement strand
ACAGGCTCAGGGCCTCAGGTCGAATACGGGTTGCCCACCAGCCCGGTAGGTCGAATTAGTCCGAAGGACGTAATCCGACATCCATCCATAGACCAAATCAAACACAGCCATGACACGATGCACTCCACGTACCGGGCCTTGTCGGATTACGCCTTTCAGGCTAATTCGACCTTGTGTCTCTCCGGCGGAAGGATTTGCTACCCTTCCGCCACTGCTGGCGGGCAACCCGTATTCGACCTGAGGCCCTGAGCCTGTGATGTAGATAGGTCCCGCCAGCATTTCTCTCAAAACTTGAACGGTATCCGAGCCCTTCGTTGACCGGATGAGGCTGCACGAACAAGGAGAAGTGGAGAGATGGCTACCATCGGTATTGATGTCAGTAAGAAAAAGCTCGATCTGTGCTGGTTGCGTGATGCGCAGGCCGGCAAGGTAAAAACCCGGGTATTTCCCAATGCCCACGATCATTATCCCGCGCTGCTGTCATGGTTGCTCAAACAAACCGGCGCGTCCCCCGGCGAACTTCAGGTGTATCTGGAAGCCACCGGCATCTATCACGAACCCCTGGCGCACTGGTTGCACCAAGCCGGTGTGACGGTCTACGTGCTGAACCCTGCCCGCGTGCGCTACTACGCCCGTTCCCTGGGCGATCAAGGCAAGAGTGACAAGAAAGACAGCAAACGCATTGCCCATTTTGCTCTAGCCAACCCGGAGCTGACGCCTTGGCAGCCTGAGCCAGAGGAAGTGCGGACCCTCAAGCAGCTGGCGAAACGGCTGGAGACGGTGCAAAAGGACATTCAGCGGGAACAGAACCGGTTAGAAAAGGCGCAGTTCAACCGGGATACGCAAGCGGAGCACTCGATTACGCATGTGCTGGCGTTGCTGCGACGGGAGGCCAAACGACTGGTCAAGGAAGTGGATGAGCATATTGATCGCCATGACGGCCTGAAGCGCGATAGAGGCTTGCTGGAGAGTATTCCCGGTATTGGCGAGGTGCTGTCGGTGCATTTGTTGGTGGCACTACGATCAAGGCGCTTCAAGAGTGGCAGACAAGTGGCGGCCTTCATGGGGCTGGTGCCGGTGGAGTGGACCTCGGGCAGTTCGGTCAGGCACGCGCCGCGGCTCTCGAAGAATGGCGACCCCGCGTTGCGGCAAAAGTTATACATGGGTGCCGTTGTGGCGATGCGGCATAACCCCAGCATTCGGCGCCAATATCAACGGCTGTGTGCTGCAGGCAAACGAAAGATGTCAGCGCTGGGCGCGGCCATGAGAAAACTGGTGCACATCGCTTACGGCGTGCTGGCGCACCAGAAAGAATATGAACCACAGCCCGTTTGAGAGGGGTTGTGGTTCATTGGGAGAGACGGTATCTACAGAGGCAGGTCCGTCCCCTTGAAAGTCCGGTGTGCCATCACAACACTTGTTAATACCCATCCGGAAAAGGAGAACCGCGTGAACGTTCTTATTGCAGGCGCAAACGGCAAAATTGGTCGTCGGCTGATTCCCCATCTGGCAGCGGACAATATTCATGTCACCGCCATGGTGCGCGATGCGGCCCAGGCTCAGTCCCTGAAAGAGCTGGGCGCTAACGATGTGGTGGTGGCCGACCTGGAGGGTGACTGCCGTGAGGCGTTGAAAGGGCAGCACACGGTTATTTTC
>NZ_LWEZ01000728.1:0-2162 GCF_001634945.1 Alcanivorax sp. HI0044 | reverse complement strand
AATTTTAGTCTCTGAAAATCTGGCATAACTAAAGCAATCGGTTATCTAAAAATCTATTTTTTGGGGATGAAGTATTGCAAGATTCATGTCTCAAGGAGCACGGTGTGAAATCCTTTGCGATGGGAGGTCGTCTCCTGGCAGTCAAGTCAGGCCCCGAGGGTGTTCAAAACTCTGTGTCACAGCCAGCAGCCTCACAGGCTGATGTATTTGTCCAGGCGCTCGGGGAAGTGGATGGCCATCTGTGACAGCGTCAGATTCCAGTTCTGCACCGGGTGGGTCCAGCGCTCGGATGCCTTGAGTATACCGGCATAGAGCAGCTTCAGTAAGGCGTTCTCACTGGCGAAGCCACCCTTGGTCTTTGTCAGCTTGCGGAACTGGCGATGTACGGCCTCCACGGCATTGGTGGTGTAAATCGCAGTACGGACGTAATCAGGGTATTTGAAGTAGGCTGACAGGGTTGGCCACTTTTCCCGCCAGGACTTGATTACCATCGGGTATTTCTCGCCCCACTTGGCTTCCAGTTCATCGAGTGCGATTTCTGCGGCGTTCAGCGTTGCAGCCTTGTAGACGGGCTTCAGGTCGGCCATGAAGGCTTTCTGGTTTTTCGAGGCAACATACTTCAGTGAGTTACGGATCTGGTGAATCACGCAATGCTGGATTTCCGTTTTCGGGTAAATGCTCTCGATGGCTTCAGGGAAGCCTTTCAAGCCATCCACGCAGGCGATCAGGATATCCTTGACGCCACGGTTGTAGAGGTCTGTCAGCACGGTTAACCAGTGGTGGGCACCTTCCTGATCAGAGAGATAAAGACCAAGCAGCTCCTTCTTGCCCTCGATGTTCAGGGCAAGAATGGTGTAGATAGCCTTGCTGACGTAACGGCCGTTTTCTCTAATTTTGTAGTGAATGGCGTCAAGCCAGACAATCGGATAGATGGCTTCAAGATCACGTTCTCGCCACGCCTGTAGCTCTGGCAGGAGTTTGTCGGTGATGGCATTGATGGTGCCGTTGGACAGCTCGATATCATACATCTCGACAATGTGGGCGCGGATGTCCTGGTAGCTGTTGCCGAGGGCAAACAGGGCAATGATCTTGCGCTCCAACTCATCGGTCAGATGCGTCTGGTGTTTCTTGATAAGCTGGGGTTCGAAGGTACCGCTGCGGTCTCGGGGCGTTTTAAGTTCAAAGCTGCCGGCGGGGCCTTTCATGGTCTTACTGGTCGTGCCATTCTTGCGGTTCGGCGCGGTCTCTTCTGTAAGATGATTGTCCAGCTCGGCTTGCATCGCGGCTTCTGTGAGCTGCTTGATCAGCGGCGTGAGAATGCCGTCTTTGCCGGTCAGGTCTTTGCCTTCCTGTAGGGCCTTGAGAGCAGCATCAATGTCGAATGTGGGTTTGGTCATGTATCACCTCTTTGGTGTGTAGATTAAAGAAGTGACACAGAATTCTGAACACTACCCAGGCCCCCCCACCGCACATGGTGTCAGATGGACACAGTCTCCACACACTTTGATAATCGCGCAACTGTGGTCACGGCTGGGATAATGCCAAACTAGATAACCGGATCGCCCAGCTCTTCCTGAATATCCTTGAACTCTTCAGGGTAGGCTCTTTTCAAAGAGGCGTACTGTAGGAAGTTACTTTCAGCCATCTTGGCATATACGCGCCTGCCATCATCAACGATGACATTGGATAGATACCCAATCACGGTGTAGTTCTTGTCTTGTATCACCTCTTGTACTTTTTGATCTCCAAATGAGCTGGTGTAGGAGTAGCCGGGCGGGAGCGGGTCATTACCAAGGTCGGCGAATACTGACGTTGAGTAAACCTGTTCCCCCGTACTTCTCTGGACGACGCTCACCTCTAGGGAGAATTCCCTGATAGTGTAATCGGTGTTGTTATCGAGTTCGGCTTTGATGGCCAGCGGCCCCAGGAATTTTGCTTCCATCGCTTCTAGGGCCACTGGCAGGTCTTTCATCGACGACAAGATCTTTTCTCTGCTATCTAGATAGAGGCCATGGAGCTCTCGGAGCATAAAGAGATCTTCTTCCCTGCGAATGTCGGCAACGTACTGTTCATGCTGCGCGACTTTGCTGATGACCTCCCCGTAGGTGAGGCCATGAAGTGACTCAATGTCATTTTGAGCAAAATTGATACCAGGCTCTTCA
>NZ_LWEZ01000727.1:0-5736 GCF_001634945.1 Alcanivorax sp. HI0044 | reverse complement strand
GATTCAGGCCGGAAAGAAGAAGATTGCCCGGGTGACGGTCAAATAACAGGCGTTGGCGCCTGTTTTCTCGGCGATTTGAGCGGAATTTGAACGGTCAGCAGGTTTTTTAAAAAAAGTGCGAAAAAGGGTTTGACTCCCAGAGCGAACTCTCTAGAATGCGCACTCCTCGACGGGGCAACAACGCAACGCACCACAGCGAAGCGCCACGAACGAGACGCTCTTTAACAATCAGGCAAGCAAACGTGTGGGACCTGTTCGGGATGGGGTCTTTAAAAGATTTCAGTTCTGAACGAGTCAACAAAGTTTTTGTTAATTCAGATGACGAACTGAGCATGCATTAAGTGCTCCTCTCTATGAGAGGCCACTTTAAACGCTTTTCTTAACTGAAGAGTTTGATCATGGCTCAGATTGAACGCTGGCGGCAGGCCTAACACATGCAAGTCGAGCGGAAACGATCCTAGCTTGCTAGGAGGCGTCGAGCGGCGGACGGGTGAGTAACACGTGAGAATCTGCCCATTAGTGGGGGATAACCTGGGGAAACCCAGGCTAATACCGCATAATCCCTACGGGGGAAAGCAGGGGACCTTCGGGCCTTGTGCTGATGGATGAGCTCGCGTCGGATTAGCTTGTTGGTGAGGTAATGGCTCACCAAGGCGACGATCCGTAGCTGGTCTTAGAGGATGATCAGCCACACCGGGACTGAGACACGGCCCGGACTCCTACGGGAGGCAGCAGTGGGGAATCTTGGACAATGGGGGCAACCCTGATCCAGCCATGCCGCGTGTGTGAAGAAGGCCTTCGGGTTGTAAAGCACTTTCAGTAGGGAGGAAGGCTTATCCTTAATACGGATGAGTACTTGACGTTACCTACAGAAGAAGCACCGGCTAATTTCGTGCCAGCAGCCGCGGTAATACGAAAGGTGCGAGCGTTAATCGGAATTACTGGGCGTAAAGCGCGCGTAGGCGGTTTGCTAAGTCAGATGTGAAAGCCCCGGGCTCAACCTGGGAACTGCATTTGAAACTGGCAGGCTAGAATGCAGTAGAGGGAGGTGGAATTTCCGGTGTAGCGGTGAAATGCGTAGAGATCGGAAGGAACACCAGTGGCGAAGGCGGCCTCCTGGACTGACATTGACGCTGAGGTGCGAAAGCGTGGGGAGCAAACAGGATTAGATACCCTGGTAGTCCACGCCGTAAACGATGTCTACTAGTCGTTGGGAATCTTAGTATTCTTGGTGACGAAGTTAACGCGATAAGTAGACCGCCTGGGGAGTACGGCCGCAAGGTTAAAACTCAAATGAATTGACGGGGGCCCGCACAAGCGGTGGAGCATGTGGTTTAATTCGATGCAACGCGAAGAACCTTACCAGGCCTTGACATCCTTGGAGCTTTCTAGAGATAGATTGGTGCCTTCGGGAGCCAAGTGACAGGTGCTGCATGGCTGTCGTCAGCTCGTGTCGTGAGATGTTGGGTTAAGTCCCGTAACGAGCGCAACCCTTGTCCCTAGTTGCCAGCACTTCGGGTGGGAACTCTAGGGAGACTGCCGGTGACAAACCGGAGGAAGGTGGGGACGACGTCAAGTCATCATGGCCCTTACGGCCTGGGCTACACACGTGCTACAATGGGCAGTACAGAGGGCAGCGAAGTCGCGAGGCCAAGCAAATCCCTTAAAACTGTTCGTAGTCCGGATTGGAGTCTGCAACTCGACTCCATGAAGTCGGAATCGCTAGTAATCGCGGATCAGAATGCCGCGGTGAATACGTTCCCGGGCCTTGTACACACCGCCCGTCACACCATGGGAGTGGATTGCACCAGAAGTGGATAGTCTAACCTTCGGGAGGACGTTCACCACGGTGTGGTTCATGACTGGGGTGAAGTCGTAACAAGGTAGCCGTAGGGGAACCTGCGGCTGGATCACCTCCTTAACGACAAAGATTTCCGTCCTGTTCAGGGCTCACACGTTTGCTTGTCTTTTGTTGCCGGCTAGAAGCCGGAAACAAGTAATTCACTTTCTCTTGAAGAAAGGCTGATGAATTGTTTGTTTCCGGTTTTTTAATCGGTCTCATATTTGATGATATGAGAAGTTCTTTAACAATTTGGGAAATGAGAAGTCCAAGTATTCAATGAGAATGCAAGCGTTAGATGTTATCTCTGACATTTGTGTCTTTATGGTGAATCGTTATCACGATGAGTGACCTGGGCGGTGATGGAGTTTGAAGCGGAAAGGCGCAAGTCTGGAAGTGGAAAGTGAAGTGACTGTTTTGGGTTATATAGTCAAGTGAATAAGCGTACACGGTGGATGCCTTGGCAGCCAGAGGCGATGAAGGACGTAGTAGCCTGCGATAAGCTTCGGGGAGTCGGCAAACAGACTTTGATCCGGAGATTTCCGAATGGGGAAACCCACCTGTCATAAGGCAGGTATCACATACTGAATACATAGGTATGCGAGGCGAACGCGGGGAACTGAAACATCTAAGTACCCGTAGGAACAGAAATCAATTGAGATTCCGTCAGTAGCGGCGAGCGAACGCGGATTAGCCCTTAAGTCTGTGAATGATTAGGAGAACGGTCTGGGAAGGCCGGCCATAGTGGGTGATAGCCCCGTATCCGAAAATCTGATCAGGTGAAATCGAGTAGGTCGGAGCACGTGAAACTTTGACTGAATGTGGGGGGACCATCCTCCAAGGCTAAATACTCCTGGCTGACCGATAGTGAACCAGTACCGTGAGGGAAAGGCGAAAAGAACCCCGGAGAGGGGAGTGAAATAGAACCTGAAACCGTGTACGTACAAGCAGTCGGAGCCCTCTTTGTGGGGTGACGGCGTACCTTTTGTATAATGGGTCAGCGACTTAATTTCAGTAGCGAGGTTAACCGTTTAGGGGAGCCGTAGGGAAACCGAGTCTTAATAGGGCGTTTAGTTGCTGGGATTAGACCCGAAACCGGGCGATCTATCCATGGGCAGGTTGAAGATGCGGTAACACGCATTGGAGGACCGAACCGACTACCGTTGAAAAGTTAGCGGATGACCTGTGGATCGGAGTGAAAGGCTAATCAAGCTCGGAGATAGCTGGTTCTCCCCGAAAGCTATTTAGGTAGCGCCTCGGACGAATACCACTGGGGGTAGAGCACTGTTTCGGCTAGGGGGTCATCCCGACTTACCAAACCGATGCAAACTCCGAATACCAGTGAGTACTATCCGGGAGACACACGGCGGGTGCTAACGTCCGTCGTGAAGAGGGAAACAACCCAGACCGCCAGCTAAGGTCCCCAAATTCCAGTTAAGTGGGAAACGATGTGGGAAGGCTCAGACAGCTAGGAGGTTGGCTTAGAAGCAGCCACCCTTTAAAGAAAGCGTAATAGCTCACTAGTCGAGTCGGCCTGCGCGGAAGATGTAACGGGGCTCAAACTGGATACCGAAGCTGCGGCAGCAGACTTGTTCTGCTGGGTAGGGGAGCGTTGTGTAAGCCTGTGAAGGTGTGTTGAGAAGCATGCTGGAGGTATCACAAGTGCGAATGCTGACGTGAGTAACGATAATGCGGGTGAAAAACCCGCACGCCGAAAGACCAAGGTTTCCTGCGCAACGCTAATCGGCGCAGGGTGAGTCGGCCCCTAAGGCGAGGCAGAAATGCGTAGCTGATGGGAAACGGGTTAATATTCCCGTACTTCTTATAACTGCGATGGAGAGACGGAGAAGGCTATGCCTACCGGGCGTTGGTTGTCCCGGGGAAAGGCTGTAGGCTGAGGTGTTAGGCAAATCCGGCACCTTAAGGCTGAGAGTCGAGACCACTGGTCCTTTGTGACCGGGAAGTGGTTGATGCCATGCTTCCAGGAAAATCTTCTAAGCTTCAGGTTATAAGGAACCGTACCCCAAACCGACACAGGTGGTTGGGATGAGTATTCTAAGGCGCTTGAGAGAACTCGGGTGAAGGAACTAGGCAAAGTGGTACCGTAACTTCGGGAGAAGGTACGCCGCTGACGGTGATGGGATTTACTCCCTAAGCTATCGGCGGTCGCAGTGAAAAGGCCCCTGCAACTGTTTATTAAAAACACAGCACTCTGCAAACGCGTAAGCGGACGTATAGGGTGTGACGCCTGCCCGGTGCCGGAAGGTTAATTGATGGGGTTAGCTTCGGCGAAGCTCTTGATCGAAGCCCCGGTAAACGGCGGCCGTAACTATAACGGTCCTAAGGTAGCGAAATTCCTTGTCGGGTAAGTTCCGACCTGCACGAATGGCGTAATGATGGGGGCGCTGTCTCCACCCGAGACTCAGTGAAATCGAAATCGCAGTGAAGATGCTGTGTACCCGCGGCTAGACGGAAAGACCCCGTGAACCTTTACTATAGCTTCACAGTGGACTTTGAACCTGTTTGTGTAGGATAGCTGGGAGACTTTGAAGCAGTGACGCTAGTCATTGTGGAGTCGTCCTTGAAATACCAGCCTGGCATGTTTGAGGTTCTAACCTGGGTCCCTTATCGGGATCGGGGACATTGTGTGGTGGGTAGTTTGACTGGGGCGGTCTCCTCCCAAAGAGTAACGGAGGAGCACAAAGGTACCCTCAGCACGGTCGGACATCGTGCAACGAGCGTAAAGGTAGAAGGGTGCTTGACTGCGAGACCTACAAGTCGAGCAGGTGCGAAAGCAGGTCTTAGTGATCCGGTGGTTCTGTATGGAAGGGCCATCGCTCAACGGATAAAAGGTACTCCGGGGATAACAGGCTGATACCGCCCAAGAGTTCATATCGACGGCGGTGTTTGGCACCTCGATGTCGGCTCATCTCATCCTGGGGCTGAAGCCGGTCCCAAGGGTATGGCTGTTCGCCATTTAAAGAGGTACGCGAGCTGGGTTTAGAACGTCGTGAGACAGTTCGGTCCCTATCTGCCGTGGGCGTTGGAGATTTGAGAGGAGCTGCTCCTAGTACGAGAGGACCGGAGTGGACGAACCTCTGGTGTTCCGGTTGTCACGCCAGTGGCATTGCCGGGTAGCTACGTTCGGACGGGATAACCGCTGAAAGCATCTAAGCGGGAAGCCTCCCTCAAGATGAGATCTCCCTGGGAACTTGATTCCCCTGAAGGGCCGTTGAAGACCACAACGTTGATAGGCTGGGTGTGGAAGCGTTGTAAGGCGTGAAGCTAACCAGTACTAATTGCCCGTGAGGCTTGACTATATAACACCAAAGCAGTTACTCGGCACATCAAGCCAGGTAACGCAAAGATACGGTGTGAGAGATACTAACCTTGCAGTTGAATAGCAAACTTCTCGTTACCCAATTTGGCTTTGCCGGTGAGCAAGCAGTTCTACTTCGGTAGAGAACACCGGTAAGGCAACCTATTTGGTCATCCTGATTATTCAGGACAACCAAACCAGTTTGCCTGACGACCATAGAATGTTGGAACCACCTGATCCCATGCCGAACTCAGAAGTGAAACGACATATCGCCGATGGTAGTGTGGGGCTTCCCCATGTGAGAGTAGGTCATCGTCAGGCTCTTAAACCAAACAAAAAACCCCCGCCACGAAAGTGACGGGGGTTTTTTGTATTCAGGGTTTGGACATCCCTGCTCAACCCCGCGCTATTACATTCAACGCCTCCCTGTAATACGTTTGCCAAAAAGACCCGCCAGACTGCGCTGACGTTCAATGCTGCGGAGTCTTGCCATGTTGTTGTATACAGCTGTTGCTATCCCTTTTGTTGCCTTGTTCATTTATCGGTACCGCAAGCTGATGTATCACTTCCGCGTAGT
>NZ_LWEZ01000726.1:0-1529 GCF_001634945.1 Alcanivorax sp. HI0044 | reverse complement strand
CGTCTTGCCGGTAAAATCGAGAATCGGATCCATTGTGCTCTCCTTCGTGGAACCGCGGCGAGGCAAACTCACTCTCCGCTTTCAACATCCATCACTTGCTACAAAGCCGCTGCAGGAGCGCCGTTGAGGGCGCGAACGAAGGTGGCAAAACGCTAAGCAGCAGTACCCTAAAAATCCACCCCGCTCTGCCATACCCAGAACGCCCTTCGCGCTGCGCGCGGTTCGTCCCCTGGAAGGGAACTTGTATGTTTGAATGCTCTTCCTGCAACCATGCAGGACTTGCCGGGGTGGAGGGACCAAAGGAGCATCTGACCCAAGGGTACAGACGGTAGGAGATTTGGCCCCACCCCGCACCTATTCATACGCCGATAAAGAATCCATCGGCTGAGTTGCACCTCAGACCGACGATACCTAGCAAGCCAGCGTTCAGGTGCGCCCCGACAAGCATGTGTAACCTAGCGCAAGGGGCTGTTCAGTGGCAATGCAAGTAGAATCCTCCATTATCGGCATCGACGTGGCCAAGGCCGAGTTGGTCATCTATTTCCTGGGCCAGACCTATTCCATTGAGAACACACCCCAAGCCATTCGGGCTTGGCTCAAGGATCTGCCTTCCCTCTGCGAGATAGCCATCGAGGCCACTGGCACTTATCACATGGATGTCATTGAGCTGGCCCACCGTAAAGGCCACCACATCTACGTGATTGATGGTTCTCGCCTCCACCATTACCGCAAGGGCACAGGGGGTCGCGCAAAAACGGACGCCTCTGATGCGCAGCTACTTGCCCGCCATCTGCAAAATGAAAAAGGGGCCTTGCGCCGCTGGAGCCCGCCACCCAAGGCGTATCGGACGCTGCAGACCCTGCTGCGCCGCCGTGCGGCACTGGTCAAGGCACGAACCATTATCCAGCAAAGCCTGGGTGCAGAGCCGCTACTCAAAGCGGGCTTGAAGAGGTTGATCTCTCAGATCAACACGCTGGATGCACAGATCCAGAAACACCTTCGCGACACGGTAAGAGACGCTGGGCTCAGCGAACAGGTGCAACGGTGCAAGGCCCTGGAGGGCGTGGGCGATCTGACCGCCTACGCTCTGGTCATGGCCTTCTTAAGGGGCGACTTCAGGAACAGTGATGCCTTCGTGGCCTTCCTGGGGATGGACGTTCACGTGAGAGACTCAGGCACCAAAACCGGCAAGCGAAAACTGACCAAGAAAGGGGACTCAGAAGCTCGCAGGCTGCTTTACTGCGCGGCCATGGCCGCTCGCCGGAGCAAGCGTTGGGCAGGGGTCTATCAGGCTTATCTGGATCGAGGGCTGGCAACTACCCAAGCGTTAGTCATCCTGGCGCGCAAACTGGTTCGTATCGCCTTCGCGCTTATGAAAAATGGCACCGACTATCAGCCGGCCCCTGCCTCATGAAGACTGGGGTGGACAACATAGAATCTCCTACAGTTGATAACGGTGCGAAGGCAGGCAGGGCCGGACGGCCCTGCCCTGGCAGGATTCAGTCTTTGTTTTTCCAATCCAGACTATA
>NZ_LWEZ01000725.1:0-724 GCF_001634945.1 Alcanivorax sp. HI0044 | reverse complement strand
CTTCTTGCCTTTAAAAGCGGCGCTTACAGGCCGCTGAACCCCTTTCAAAACAACAAAAAACTACACCCTGCCCATGGAGAGATACACGGCGTTTCCCTAGCGTTCTGACACTAACGTACTGGAGGGAACGCAATGCCACGATCGACATTCAAGGCCGCCGTGTTGGCCGCCGTTCTGGGGGGCAGCGTGCTGTCACCCGCCTGGGCCGCCGACGATAACAATACCCCCGCCATGGGGGAGATCATCCAAAACCAATACATTGTGACCCTGGCACCGAATATCACCGAGCAACTGGGCCTCACCAGCCTGACCACAGCTATTCAAACGCTGCTGGCCGGTATTGGTGGGGGCGAGGTGCTTTATACCTATGACCATGCCTTGCTGGGCATGACCGTAAGATTGACCAACCTGCAGGCAAACTTGCTTGGTATTCTGCCCGGTGTCATCTCGGTTGAGCCGGACCGCATGGTGACCACCGTAGCCGTGCAGAGTAACGCCACCTGGGGCCTGGACCGGGTCGATCAACCGGCCCTGCCGCTGGATAGCAGTTTTCAGTATCCAGACAACGGCGGGCGTGATGTGAACATCTATGTGGTGGATACCGGCGTGCGCACCACACATCAGGAATTTACCGGCCGAGTACTGCCCGGTCGCAATTTCGTGAGCTCCGGGGGTTTCCTGTTTGGTGGCAGTGTTAACCCTGACGACTTTGAAGACTGCAACG
>NZ_LWEZ01000724.1:0-742 GCF_001634945.1 Alcanivorax sp. HI0044 | reverse complement strand
ACTGGTGGGCATTGGCACCGTGCTCTTCCTCGCGGCCCCCTTTACCAGCCGCACCTTCCTGATTCCGATTTCCGTCAGCGCCATTTTGCTGATGGATTTCAGTATCTTCTTCGTCGGGCTGATCCGTGCCCGTAGCGGCGACCCGGATGCGCGAATTTTCACCATCGCCTGGTCCTGCTTTATTGTTGGCGCAGCGGCCATGGCACTGAATAAATACGGTTTTGTTCCACGCAATGCGCTGACCGAAAACCTGGTTCAAATTGGTGTTTTTCTCGAAGTCGTACTGCTTTCCCTGGCGCTGGCCCGGCGCATCAATCGCTTGAAAGAAGCCCATTCCGATTCAGTGCGTGACCGCGCCATCGCGGAAATGGAAGCGTTCAAGGCTGGCGCCAGAAATCACGCCAAAAGTGAATTCCTGGCCACCATGAGCCATGAAATCCGCACGCCCATGAACGGCATCATGGGCATGACCGACCTGCTGCGCCGTACCAGCATGACCCACCAGCAGGCGCAATATGTGGGCACCATTTATCAGTCCACGCAGTCTTTGCTGACCGTGATTAACGATATTCTCGATTACTCGAAAATCGAGTCCGGCAAGCTGGAGCTGGATTACCAGCCCATCGCGCTGGAAAACATCGTCGATGATTGCGTGCGCCTGTTTGCACTACGCTCCAGCGAAAAATCCCTGCCGCTGTACATTCATATCGACAGTCGGGTGCCAGAGCGCATCAAGACCGAT
>NZ_LWEZ01000723.1:0-967 GCF_001634945.1 Alcanivorax sp. HI0044 | reverse complement strand
CAGAAACACATTCACCGGCTAATGGACCTGACCTGCCGGCTACCCGAACGCTTGCGCTACCAGCCCGCCTACCATGAAGCCCTGCAACGGCTTAGCGGCCGCGCCCGCGCGGATCTGCCAACGCGCTTGCTGAATCGCTGGTGGTCCGGGGAATCCGATCTGGTCAGCAGCGGCTGGTCGATTCCGAAAATCGACCGGCTCCCCAGCGCCAGTTATTGAATCGGGAAACGCCACAGGCTTCACGCAACAAGCAACACGCCAAACTCCCGGCGTGTTGCTTGTTGCGTGAGCCCTGTTGCGTTTATTTAAGGTTCATCGGGGATTTGAGGGAATATCACGTTTCTAGCAGTTGGCTTGATTTGTCGTGAATGTCTCGCACGTTGCCGGATGCTAAACGCCGAATGCCTGACGAGGAAACGAGCATCGAGCGTCGCCTGCATAATGTATTATCAGCGTTTGACCGGCGAGTTTTGATGCCAGGCAGCCCCTAAAAAACGCCCACGCTAATATAGGAAGGGGTTCTGGCATCGTGAAGGAGCCTGTAATCCACCAACCTTATTCGTGATGCAAGCATCACTCCCACAAAAAAATCAGCGCTGTTGGGCGTGCTACAGAGACTCCCCAGTTCGTCGCTTCAACCTTCCAGAGCATCAGGGGCCTGATTTAACGTCCGGCATCAGGCGTTTGGCATCCGGCAACGCCGGCATTTCTGGCAACTCTATGGTCAACCAGGCATAACGGCGTTTTTCACGCTAATCCGCGAAGAACCTTATTTAAAGCCGCGGTGTTCCTTAATCATTTCGTAGGCCTTGCTGATTTCCGCGGTTTTTTCCGTGGCCACGCGAATCATTTCTTCCGGCACGCCTTTGGCGGCCAGCTTGTCCGGGTGGTGCTGGCTCATCAGTTTGCGGTAGGTCTTTTTGACCTCCTGATTACTGGCGCTACCAGTGATGCCCAGCACCTGATA
>NZ_LWEZ01000722.1:0-663 GCF_001634945.1 Alcanivorax sp. HI0044 | reverse complement strand
CGATAACGACACCAAAGGAAATCCCCAGGAAAACCTGCCACAGCGGAATGGACGGCGGCAGAATCAGGGTGAACAGAATACCGGTCACGAAGAAGCCTTCGTTAACCTCATGGCCACGCTTCCACGCGAACAGGCCTTCCCAAATGAAACCACCCAGGTAGACGGTAATCAGAATAGGAATATAGTAGACCGCACCATGCAACACGTTGGCCCAGATACTGGCCGGATCAAACCCGGTCAGCGCTGCCACCAGGTCACTGCGCCAGCCGGCCAGCGGGCTGGCACCGAGCTCGGCAATCTGCAGGTTGGCCTGATAACCGGTGTTCCACAGACCGAACAGGATCGCCGGGAAGGTGCAGAACCACACCGTCATCATGATCCGCTTCAGGTCGAGACCATCACGCACGTGGGCCGCGGAACGGGTCACCGAATCCGGGGTGTAGAGCATGGTGTCGAACATTTCGTAGAAGGTGTAATACTTCTCGAATTTGCCACCCTCATGGAAATGGGGGGACACTTTATCATCCAGAAACTTTCTCATACCCATGCTCAGCCCTCCGCCTCAATCGTGGTCAGGTTGTCGCGCAGAATCGGACCGTATTCATATTTGCCCGGGCACACGAAAGTGCACAGGGACAGGTCTTCTTCCAGCAACTCCAGGGC
>NZ_LWEZ01000721.1:0-815 GCF_001634945.1 Alcanivorax sp. HI0044 | reverse complement strand
CAATCACAAAAAGCGCATAGACGGTTAGCATCAAGCTAAGAAACAGCAGCAACAGACCGGTCAGCAACCCCATGGGCAGCACGCTGGCCGCGCCCACGGCCAGGATCAGCCACACGGCTGGCGGCTTGAAACCATAACGCAGAATATCACCGGAGCGCTGCCAGAAAGGCGTACCGGGTTCACCGTCGCCCTGCCACTCCAGACTCTGGCTGCACAACAGACAACGGGGCTGACCCGCCTTGAAATTGTCTTCCCCTCCGGGCACACATTGCCCGCAATAAAACGTGCTACAACCAGAGCAGCGCCAGCTGCCCGGCCGCTCACGGTGATACCCACACACTTCCATGTTTCCCCCACTTCCTGTTTTTTAGCAATCCTTATTGAAACGACACAGAACCCATAAACGTTGCCGCCGCTCTTGCAGCTTTAATGATCAGGTCCTGTTGTTGCAATCCACTGCGTTTCAGCGGTTTGAAATCATGATCGCCACTGGGTAGCCAGTGTAATTGCACCCGCTCCGGCAGGCCATAACCTGCCACCTCGTCCGGTTTACCAAAGGGGTCCCGCTCGCCCTGGCAGACCAGCATGGGGGCCGTCAGCGCCGGCAAGTGATCAATGCGGGTTTTCTCCGGTTTCCCGGGCGGATGAAAGGGGTAGCCCAGCGCAATTACGCCAGCCACATCCAGCGCGGCCACACCATTGCCCTCAGCGGCCAGCATGGAGGCCATGCGTCCGCCCATGGATTTGCCGCCGATCCACAGTGGCAGCGCGCCATCGGGAGTCTCAGACAATTCAGCCGCCAGTGCCCGGGCTTC
>NZ_LWEZ01000720.1:0-14296 GCF_001634945.1 Alcanivorax sp. HI0044 | reverse complement strand
GAATCTTCACCTGCTGATCCACCCGGCCCAGGTATTCCATTACGCCATCGTCCCGGTACTTCACCAGGTCCCCGGTGCGATACATGCGCTCGCCGGGTTCGCCGAACGGGTCTGGCAGGAAACGCTCCGCCGTCAGGTCCGGGCGCTGATGGTAGCCACGGGCCAGGCCCACTTCGTTGCCGATATACAGTTCCCCGGCGACGCCGACCGGCACCCGGTTAAGATCCTGATCCAGCACATACAACTTTCTCGGCCCCACGGCGGTGCCGATGGGCGCGTAGGCGCTGGTCAGGGTGTCGCCTTCGTAGGCGGCCCACAGCATCGGGGTGACCACGGTTTCGGTAGGACCGTAACCGTTGAGAATGCGCTGCGGTTTTAACACCTGCTGCATGCGTTCGAAGGTTTCCCGGGTGAAAGCCTCGCCGCCCAAAGTCCAGGAACGCACTTTCAGGGGCGGTTGTGTTTGTTCAATCCAGTCCAGCAACGGCCCCATGTAGCTGGGCGGAATGCAGGCGATGGTCACCCCTTCTTTTTGCAAGGCATCGCAGGTTTGTTGCGCGCTCCATAATTGTTGGTCACGAATCACCACCCGCGAACCAAAGGCCAACGGCACCGTCCAGCGCTCTACCGCTCCATCGAAACTGATGGAGGCGAACTGCAGCTCCACATCATCCGGGGTCATGCCATAGCGTTCACCAATGGTCTGCACATGCATGGAGAGACCGGCATGGGTCAGGGACACGCCTTTGGGTTTGCCGGTGGAACCGGAGGTATAGATCACATAGGCGAGCTGGTCCGGGTGCGGTTCGTTGCCGAGAGACTGCGCAGAGAAAACATCCAGCGACAATCCATTAACCGCAACCGGTTTAACGGCATCAACACGGGGCAAGGTTTCAAGCAAATCTGAAGACGTGAGCAGCAACTTGGCACTGCTGTCTTCCAGCATGTAGTGCAAGCGGTCGGAGGGATAACCCGGATCCAGTGGCAGAAAAGCGCCGCCGGCTTTCATCACGGCAAGGAAGGCTTCGATCATGGTGACACCACGCTCGAAGGACACACCGACCACATCATCCGGTTGCACGCCCTGTTCGATCAGGTAACGGGCCAATTGGTTGGCGCGGGATTCCAGCTGGACAAACGATACGCGGGTGTCACCGTGCACCAGCGCAATGGCCTCGCCCTGCTCGGCTGCCTGTTGTGAAAACAGCGAGAGGAAACTGGTCGCGTGCCACTCGCCTTCGCCCTGACTCCATTGCTGCAAGTGGGGCTCGTCGTCACCCAACGCATCCAGCGTGGCCAGTGGCACATCATCCACATGAGACAACGCCAGCAAGGTACGCTTGAATGCACTGGCCATGCGGTCCATCAACGCCACCGGCAAGGCAGCGCTATCGTGGGCAAACAACATTTGCAGATGGTCACCGGGCAGCACCGCCACGGTGAGCGGGTAATGGGTGAACTCGTGGCTGGTGGGCGTGCCCAGCTGCAATTCGCTGTGCTCACTGCCCAGCAGGGATTCATCCAGCGGATAGTTTTCAAAGACCAGCAAGGTATCGAACAAGCCTTCTCCGCCCCAGCCGGCATCCTGCTGCACTTCGAACAGCGGCGCATGACCCTGTTCGCGCAGCGACGCATTATCCGCCTGCAGCTGTCTCAGCCAATCGGCGATGGGTTGCTCACCATTAAGGGGCACCGTCATGGGCAAGGTGTTGATGAACAGGCCCAGCATGTTGTCGCTACCGGCCAGTTCCGCCGGGCGACCGGCTACGGTGTTGCCGAACACCACCCGTTGCTGGCCGGTGAACCGGCCCAGTACTCGCGCCCAGGCCGCTTGCACCAAAGTATTGATGGTCAGCCCTTTGTTACGGGCCGCCTGGCGCAGAGCCTCGCTGGTCACGGCATCAAATTCGATCGGGTGACGGCGGAATTCACCTTTATCCGGCGTACCGACGGCCTCCACAAGACGGGTTGGCATCTGTACGGGCGACAGGTATTGCTGCCAGAATTCCCGGGTCGCGCCGCGATCCTGTTGCTGCAACCAGCCAAGATAATCCGCATAACCCTTTGGCGCCGCCGGCAATGTCTTGCCGTGGTATAGCGCCATCAATTCGCTGAGCAATACCCCGGTGCTCCAGCCATCCATGAGGATGTGATGGAGCGTGAGCACGCACTGCCAGGTTTGCTCACTGGTGCGCAACAGGTCGACCTGCCACAAAGGCGCCGCCTGCAGATCAAACCCTTTTTTCAGCCGATGCTGGCACCAATCATCCAGTGCCGATTCGCCGACCTCACGGAGATCCTTCTCCAGCCAGGGCAAGGCTACCTGCTGCGCAGACCAGACCGCCTGATGGCGGGAATCTGACAGGGTCGCGGGCAACAGACTGGTGCGCAGCACACCATGGCGCTCCAACAACGCCTGCCACGCCTGACGCATTCGCGCCGGGTCCACACCGGTGAGCGGCAACACCAATTGGTTCACATAGGTGCTGTTGCTATCACTGAGCTGCGAATGAAACAGCAACCCCGCCTGCAAGGGCGACAGGGGCAGAATCTGTTCCGGACGCTGCGCAAGAGAATCCAGTTGCGCCTGATCCAGTGATGCCAAAGGCACATCGGCCGGCGTCAGTACCGGCGCCCGGGAATCGCAATGCCGGGCCAACCGTTCGCACTGCTGCAGCCATTGATCCACCAGCACCGCACCCTGTTCGCAAGACAGGCTCACCCCATCCACATCCACACGAATCCGCAACTTGCCGTTCTGTTGATCCGCATTGATCACCAGCGGCGCATCCGCCGGCGCATCCGCTTCCTGCCACAGGCCCGCGTCCATCAGCGAGACACCGGGCAAATTATCGTGACGGAACTGGCCAAGATAATTGAACAACACATCCAGGCGATGATCGCCGCCGGTCAGCTTGCCCTGCTGGACCAGCAGCCCATAGCCCAGACCGCCCTGCGCCGGTTCGCGCAACTGTTCCTTCTGCTGTTTGATCGTGGTCGTCAGATCATCAGCACAGTCCAGTCGCTGCGGATACAGGCTGGTAAACCAGCCCACGGTCCGGCTTAAATCCAGCGATTCATCGTTGCCACTACGGCCATGGCTTTCACGGTGAATGCGCACCACCCGGCGATCACAATACTCCGCCAGGGTTTGCGACAGGGCGATCAGCAGAAATTCTTCCAGATTCAGGGAGGCGTAACGGTTTGCACTGTGCTGCCAGCGACGCAGGGTCTGCGCATCGGTTTCACGGACGAAGTGGCTCGCCGGATCGGGCTGGGATCCGTTGAACTTTAATCCATTGAACTGTAATCCATTGAATAACGGCGGCATCGCTTCACAAACCGACTGCCAGTAAGGCAACGCCAGCTCTGCCTGTGGCAGCCACTGCTGATCCAGCGCTTCGCGCCAGTCACGCAGGTTATGAGTCTTGCGTGGCAGCGATGCCTTGCCACTCTGCTCGATCTGTTCGCAGGCGGCAAAAAAATCTTCCAGCAGGATTCGCCAGGACACGCCGTCCACCGCCAGATGATGGATGGTGAGCAACAGCTGCGGATTATCTCGTTCGGAAGTGTCACCGGTAACATACAGCGCTCCCAGCAACTTGCCCTGTGCCGGATTCAAACTGCGCTGCACAGCGATCATCTGTGCTTCAATCGCAGCACTGTCGTTGCTGTCCATGGTTTGCAGCAGCGGCGTACCCGCGGCGGGCACACACTGCGCCGTCGTGGAATCACTCACGTCGAACTGTAAACGCAGGGCATCGTGCTGAGCGACAAGCAGCTGCAGAGCCTGTTCCAGCACTGCCGCATCAAACGGTTTCTGTATGGAAAAACGCAGATACTGGTTACAGGCAGACAGGCCCCGTTGCTCAATAAAGCGCTGCTGAATCGGCAATAAGGATAACGAACCGGCCAGTGGCTCCTGGCTGGCGGTATTCACCGTCACCGGTTGCGCCACAGCGGCTTGCTGACTCAGCACCGGCTGTTCGAATAAATCCCTGGGCGTTAACGCCAGACCCTGCTGGCGGGCGCGGCTGACCACCTGCAAGGCAAGAATGGAGTCGCCGCCCAGGGCAAAGAAATTATCATCGCGGCTGACGGTTTCACGGCCCAGCAGTTGCTGCCAGATCGCCGCCAGCGTCTGTTCATTGTCCGTCTGTGGTGCGTCACCTTCGCTGACGGTTTGCCACTGCGGCGCCGGCAACGCCTTGCGATCGACTTTGCCTGCCGGGGTCAGCGGCAAGGCTTCCAACACGACCAACTGGCTGGGCACCATATAGTCGGGTAAAGATTGGGACAGGGCTTCCAGAATAGTCGCTGTATCGAGACCCTCTGTAGGAGCGTGCTTGCACGCGAATGGGTCCGGGTTCGCGTGCAAGCACGGTCCTACGGTATTGCGGGGCACGATATAACCCACCAAGCGATCCCCCGTCGGCGATGGCTGCGCCACCACAGCGGCCTCACGGATCTGTTCATGGCCCAGCAGCCGGCTTTCAATTTCCCCCAGCTCAATACGGAAGCCGCGGATCTTCACCTGCTGATCCACCCGGCCCAGGTATTCCATTACGCCATCGTCCCGGTACTTCACCAGGTCCCCGGTGCGATACATGCGCTCGCCGGGTTCGCCGAACGGGTCTGGCAGGAAACGCTCCGCCGTCAGGTCCGGGCGCTGATGGTAGCCACGGGCCAGGCCCACTTCGTTGCCGATATACAGTTCCCCGGCGACGCCAACCGGCACCCGGTTAAGATCCTGATCCAGCACATACAATTTCCTCGGCCCCACGGCGGTACCGATGGGCGCATAGGCGCTGGTCAGGGTGTCGCCTTCGTAGGCGGCCCACAGCATCGGCGTAACCACCGTTTCGGTGGGGCCATAACCATTAAGGATACGTTCAGGCTTTAGCACGCTCTGCATGCGCTCGAAGGTTTCCCGGGTAAAGGCTTCGCCGCCCAGGGTCCAGGAACGCACTTTCAGTTCGGGTTTTTCCTGTTCGATCCAGTCCAGCAGCGGCCCCATATAGCTGGGCGGGAAACAGGCCACGGTGACGCCTTCGTTTTTCAGCACCTCACAGCATTGTTCCGCGCTCCACAGTTGCTGGTCACGAATCACCACCCGCGAACCAAAGGCCAACGGCACCGTCCAGCGCTCTACCGCTCCATCGAAACTGATGGAGGCGAACTGCAGCTCCACATCATCCGGGGTCATGCCATAGCGCTCACCGATGGTCTGCACATGCATGGAGAGACCGGCATGGGTCAGCGACACGCCTTTGGGTTTGCCGGTGGAACCGGAGGTATAGATCACATAGGCGAGCTGGTCCGGGTGCGGTTCGTTGTCAACAGCTTGGGCAGAAAAAACATCCAGTGGCAACGTATCCACCGCAATCGCTGTCACCGTTTCCACGCTTGGCAGCGAAGGAACCAGGCCCGATTCAGTGAGCAAAATTTCTGTGCCGCTGTCTTCCAGCATGTAGCGCAAACGGTCCGCAGGATAAGCCGGATCCAGCGGCAAAAAGGCGCCGCCCGCTTTCATCACGGCGAGAAAGGCTTCCACCATGGTGACGCCACGCTCGAAGGACACACCAATCACGTCATCCGGTTTTACACCCTGGGCGATCAGATAACGGGCCAATTGATTGGAACGTGCTTCCAATTCAGCAAACGACACGCGGGTATCCCCGTGCACCAGCGCAATGGCATCGCCCTGTCTCGCAGCCTGCTGTGAAAACAAAGAGACAAAACTATGCGCTTGCCACTGGCCGCCCCCCCGCTCCCAACGCTCCAGCATGGTCTGGTCATCCGGCACCAGCGCCGCACTCTCGGTGAGTGGCAACGCTGGCGACTGCAACCACTGGTCCAGCACCTGCTCAAACGCCACCACCATTTTCCCGGCAAAGGCACTATCAAGAATGCCGTCCCCGTGGACCAGCCTTAACGTCAGGCCATCGTGCTCATCCGGCCAGGCATCCAGCACCAGATCAAACGGGGTTTCCGTTACGGGCAGGTCTTCTACCCGCGCCATCAGGTTGCCCAGGTTCAGGCTCAGCCCTTTGCCCTGTTGGCGATAATTGAACGCCACCTGGAACAAGGGGTGACTGCCCGAGCTGCGGGAATCACTCAAGGCATCGACAATTTTCTCAAAGGGAATATCGCGATTTTTTTTGGCATCGTTCAAGGCACTGTGGATCTGTGCAATCCAGTCGCTGACGGACAGCTCAGGGGAAACATGCCCCTGCACCACCAGGTTGTTGACAAAAAAACCCACCAGAAACTGATTACTGCCTTTACGGTTGGCACTGGGTACGCCAACGCGAATCTGCGGCTGCCCCGATACCCGAAACAACAGATACTGCAACACGGCAAGCAATACAGTGAAACGGCTGACGCCCTGCGCCCTGGCAAAATCTTTCAGGGTTTGCGTCTGCTTTGCAGACAGGGAGAAGTCCTGAAAACAGGCACGACTGGAGGCACCGGACGGTTGTGACAGACGAGGCAAAGCCAGGGGCTCGCCCTCATGCTGCAGGGTGTCGATCCAGTGATCCCGCTGCGCCTGTGCATCGTCACCGGAAAGCCATTCAGCTTCCGTTTCGACCAGATCCAGATAGCTATTCTGCAGCGGCGGCAGGTTCGGTGTCAGCCCGTCACGCAAGGCACTATAGGCAAACAGAAACTCCTGCATGAACACGCCCAATGACCAGGCGTCGCCGACAATATGATGCAACGAGATCAGCAGCGCATGCCGTTGCTCGCTCAGCCTGACCAGCCGGTAACGCAACAGCGATTCGGTTTCCAGATCAAACGGTTTCGCGTTGTGCTCGCGCCCCAACCGGTAGGCTTCCGCTTCCGGGTCTGCCTCGTTGCTGACATCCTCGACCTGCAAGGCCCTGTCCACGTGCGGCGTAATCCGTTGCCAACCCTGGCCATCCCGTTCGGCAAATTGCACGCGCACAATATCCTGCCGTGCCACCACGTAATTCATGGTCTGCTCAAGGGCTTCAGGATTCAGCTCACCGTCCAGCCACAGCATGCCACCCAGGTTATAGGCGGTGCTGTGCGGTGAAAGCCGTGTAAATAGCCACAGGCGTTGCTGGGAAGAGGAAAGCGGGGTCCAGCCGGACCCCGTGCGCGCGTTCTCGATGACAGACCCGGTCATGTCAGCTCCTTGCCGTTAATGCAGACGCAAGAGAAAGAATCAGGACGCTTGCGCATCCCGCAGGCGGCGTGGACGCTGGTCTGTCCAGGTCTGATTGATATGCTCAAGGCATTCGCTCTTGTTGCCGGTCACACCGACGGCTTGCCAGCCCGCTGGAACAGGGCGGTAGGTCGGCCAGATGCTGTACTGCTCCTGATCATTGATGACGACAGTGAATTCCGTTTCGGGATTATCAATACTCATGGTTTCCTCGCCGTTGGCAGGATTGAGAGAAAAAATTGAGAGAAAAGCGCGCCAGAGCCCATCGCCCGGGCGCACAAGGCGCGATTAACAGACGCCCTAAACTCCCGCCTCGCGCAATACCTGAACACTCTCTCGAGCGGCCAGATCATCCATTTCTTGCAGCTGGCCACTTTCCATTTTCAACAGGCGATCCGCGCGGTCGAAATAATGATCGTCGTGGGTAATGGCGATGATGGTCTTGCCCGCGGCTTGCAGGCGCGGTAACAGCTCGAGATAAAAGAATTGCCGGAATTGCGGATCCTGGTCTGCCGCCCACTCATCCAGCAACAAGCAGTCCCGGTTTTCCATCACCGCCATCAGCAGGGCCAGACGTTTGCGCTGCCCTTGGGAAAAACGAATATCGCTGAGGCGGCCATCCTGCTGGCGCACCTTGTGTTGCATGCCCAGCGTGGCCAACCAGACATCCACGTCTGCACTCGCCACTTCCGCGCCATCGCCTTTCAGTAATCGGCTGAATAGATGAAAGTCCGTAAACACCGACGAAAAAAGCTGCCGAAATGCCACCCGGTTTGCCTCGGTAACAAGCTCGCCATCCACTCGGAGTTCGCCCTGCTGAGGCCGGTAAAGCCCGGTAAGCAAACGGGCAAAGGTGCTTTTGCCACTGCCATTTCCGCCTTGCACGAAAATCAGCTCGCCACGACGAATGGTGAGATCCAGCGGCCCCACTGAAAAACCCGGCGCACCATCCTGATCCGGATAGTGATAACGCACCCCTTGCAGGCTAAGCGTATTGAAACCGGCCAGCGTGTCGCCGCCCGCTTGCAGGTCCGCCGTGTCGTCGGCAAGCTCAAGACCGGTCAGTTTGCGCAGGGACACCCGGGCAGCCAGCAAGGTGGGCAATGCCGCCACCGCGCCAATCAAAGGCGTGCGCAACAGCAAGATGGTCAGTGCAAAAATGGAAGCGGTATTGGCATCTGCCCAGCCACGCCCGGTGGCCAGATAGAACAGCACCCCGATCAGTGCCAGCACCAGGACGTTGGCCAGGTTGCCGGCCAATCCGTTGCAAATGTCTGCGCGGGTCACATGGTCACGGTAACCGCGGGCATGACCATCAAATTCTTCATCGAAAAAACGCGCTGCACGGGGCCGGTTCAGTGCCAGCTCCTTGCGACCATCAATCATGGATTGATAGTCCTGATAAAGATGGTCATCCCCCTCACGGACCTTGCCAACATGGAAGTTGATACGCCCCACCAGCCAGATCCCCATGACCGCCGTCCCCAGCAGCCAGGCCACCGTGACAGCGAACAACCCCGGCGCCAGCCAGGCCAGCCACCCCAGGGCCGCCACGCTGAGCGCGGCGCCGTAGACCAGCTCCGGCAAATGCACAAAGGCGATTGTCAGGTTACGCAGGTCGGTGCTCAGCGCCGCCAGCAGGTGCGGCCCGCCCACCTTTTCCAGTTGCTCGATGTCCGTGGCCAGCACCCGGCGCACCAGATCCCGGCGCAGGCCGTAGACCATCCGGTGTCCCAGCACATGCAGGGTCATCTGGGCAGCCGTGGCAGTGACCAGCAGCGCCACCAGCAACAAGGCAAACTGCAATAGCACCACCGGCAAGTCCGCACCACCGGCCAGCAACCGCTGACTGATAAACGCCAATACCGCCACACTCAATACCGCGCTCAACACACTGAGCACGGCCACCGCCACGAAGGCTTTCTTTTTACGGGAAAATAACAGGCCCATCAGGGTCATGAGAGATGTCCGCCTCCTTGGACAGGGAAAGCAACAAAAGAGAATCGCAATGATATTGATTCTTATTTATTAATCAACCTTGTTTTCGTGCGGTTAGTCCCGTTTTGGCTACACCCTTACCACTGCCTTGTTTATTGATGCCCACCGTCATTGCCGGAAAGTGTCCTGCTCAATACCATTGAGTGACAGTACAGGACTTTCTTCATGACCCAACAGCTCAGCGAGCGCGGCCAGCGTCGCCGACAGGCACTGCTTGATGCCGCCACCCACACCTTCCTGCAGCATGGCTATGAACGCACCACGCTGGACATGATCATTGCGCAAGCAGGTGGTTCGCGCCGCAGCCTGTATGAGTATTTTGGCGACAAACGCGGCCTGTTCAGCGCGGTCATTGCCCACCATGCCCACAAGATGGTGCACGATATCCGCAGCCTGGAACTGGACGGATTAACGGCCCGGGAAGGCCTGGAACTGCTGGGGCACGCTTTTTTCAACGCGCTGACGGATACCGTCAACCTGGAGTTGTATCGGCTGCTGATAGCGGAAGGGTCGGCCTTTGCCCAACTCGGGCAAACCGTTTACGAAGCCGGGCCACACATGTTGCAAGAGCAGTTGCAGCTTTACCTTCAGTGCCTGCACGACCGCGGACTCCTATCAGGAGCCCAGCCCAGCCCCCACGCCGCCCGGCAGTTTTTCGGGATGATCAAGGCCGACTTCCAGCTCTGCGCCCTGCTGGCGCCCAGCCAGCTTCCCGACGAAACCGCGATCACTGCACATATCCAGAGCTGCGTGACGCTTTTGTTAGACAACCACTAGTCCCACCGTTGGCACCACCTGTCTGCTCGGTATACATTGTAGATATCCGTCACCCTGGCCTTGGGGGCTAAGATGGCAATACTGGAAATGTGACAGGATTCACAATATGCACAAAATTACACTGGCTTTACTGGCAAGTTTTTTGCCGGTTGCGGCCAGCTACGCCGATGGCATGGACGCACTGTTCCTCAAGCAGGTTTACGCCAACGGAGGCAACACCCTTTATTGTCAGGAGCCCTTCAAGTCCGGTGATCGCATTTCGGTAGAGCAGATTTACGATGAACGCCGACTGGCTCAGCATTTTGGTTGTCGCAGCAGTCGCCTTTGCGAAAACAATCCGCAATTTGCAGACATTTATAAAGACCGTCACGCCCTCTTCCCTGTCACCCGCCGCGCCGAACTGGATCGCCGTCGCACCCTGTTTGGCGACCTGCCTGACACTACGGCAAAAGACAGTAACTGCGGTTACAAACAATCTTTCCAGGTATTCGAGCCACCGGTCAGCGCCAAGGGAGACGTAGCCCGGGCCATGCTCTATCTCCACGAACGTTACGAGCTTCCCCTGCTGGGTACCCTGGATATGTACCAACGCTGGAACCAGGAAGACCCGGTCACCGACGAAGAGCGCCGCCGCAATAACGTGATCGAGCAACTGCAAGGCAACCGTAATCCCTTCATTGACGAGCCCGACCGCGCGCAGAGCCTGCAAGGCAGCTCACCGTTAAATATGCAGTTTCCGTAGAAGAGTCGCAGCACGCTTCATGCAGCAGGCAACAACACATCGCCTGATAGGCTGCCGTGATGAACCATAAAAAAACCGCACCCTTGAGGGGTGCGGTTTTTTAATGCGTGCGGCGTGTTGCGTGCCACATGCAGCGGTCTTTAAAACAGATCCGCATCCAGATCCATCATGGTAGCCGCGCCACTGTTCAGCTGGGCCGCCAGGGACTGGGCTTTCGGCAAGACACGCTGGAAGTAGTACTGGCCGGTAATGCGCTTCGCTTTGACGAAGTCATCATCACGACCATCCGTGGCCGCCAGCATCTGGGCCCACAGCCATGCGTAGATCACATAGCCAAAAATATCCAGATACTCCACCGCGCCGGCGCTGATGGCATCCGGGTTGTCACCGGCCTGGGCCAGCAACGTATCGGTGGAGGACTTCAGCAATGCCAAAGCCGCTTGCAGGTCGTCTTTTACTGCAGCCAGCTGCGCGTTGTCGCCATTGGCATCAACCCAGGCCTGAGCATCCGCCAGGAAGGCATCCACGGACTTGCCGCCGTTGCGAGCCACTTTGCGGCCAGCCAGGTCCAGCGCCTGAATGCCGTTAGTGCCTTCGTAGATCTGGGAAATACGGCAATCACGAACGAACTGCTCCATGCCCCACTCACGGATATAACCGTGACCACCGAACACCTGCTGACCGGTGATAGTGGTATCCAGACCACGGTCAGTAAAGAAGGCCTTGGCAATCGGGGTCAACAGCGCCACGCGATCTTCCGCTTTTTTCTTGGCGTCTGCGTCTTCGCTGAACTTGGAGGTATCCAGCTGCATGCCCACGTAGGCGGCCAGGGCGCGGCCCCCTTCGTTGATGGCACGCATGTTCATCAGCATGCGGCGCACATCACCGTGCACGATGATCGGATCCGCCGGCCCGTCAGGGTTCTTCGCGCCGGTGGCGCTGCGGCCCTGCAGACGTTCGCGGGCGTATTCCACCGCGCTCTGGTAGCTGGCTTCACCCAGACCCAGGCCTTGCAGACCGATGGACAGACGCTCGTAGTTCATCATGGTGAACATGCACGCCAGGCCCTGGTTCGGCTCACCGATGATCCAGCCTTTGGCGTCGTCAAAGTTCATCACGCAGGTGGCGGAACCCTTGATGCCCATCTTGTGCTCGATGGAACCGCAGGTCGCACCGTTAGCTTCACCCGGATTGTTATCCGCGTCAGGCAGGAATTTGGGCACCAGGAACAGGGAAATGCCCTTGGAGCCAGCCGGCGCGTCCGGCAGCTTGGCCAGCACCAGGTGGATATGGTTGCCGGTCAGGTCATGCTCGCCGCCGGTGATAAAAATCTTGGTGCCGGTGATGTTGAAGGAGCCATCGTCGTTGGGCACGGCTTTAGTGCGCAGAATGCCCAGATCGGTCCCGGAATGAGGTTCGGTCAGGCACATGGTGCCGCTCCACTCACCACTGTACAGCTTGGGCAGGTACTGCCCCTTCAGCTCTTCAGAGGCATGCGCGTCTACCGCCAGGCAGGCACCGCTGGTCAGCGCCGGGTACAGGGCAAACGAAGAACAAGCGCTGTGCATCATTTCTTCGAACAGTACCGCCAGGGATTTGGGCATGCCCTGGCCACCGAATTCCGGGTTACCGGAAAAAGCGCTCCAGCCATTTTCGGCGAAAGTCTTGAACGCGTCCTTGAAGCCGTCCGGGGTGGTCACTTCCCCGTCGTTCCAGGTACAGCCCTGCTCATCGCTGTTGCGATTCAGCGGAAACAGCAGCCCTTCGGTCATTTTGCCCGCTTCTTCCAGAATGGCATCGGACAAATCCTGAGTCACCTCTGCGGTGGCCGGCATGGAGGCCCAGAGCTGATCCGCTTTGAACACATCGTTGAGAACAAAACGCATGTCCTCGAGGGGGGCTTTATAGGTCGCCATTTGCACATCTCCCGAAAGTTGGCAGGGTGCGAATTTTAGGCAGCCCGGCGGCCGGGTTACAGGCTTATTTGTGACCCGGCGTTCATGGCAGCCGTTTCAGGGTCAAAAACACCGTTTGCGGGCCCGGAAAGGCCTATTGATCAGGCTCGGGGCGACGCCACAGCCACAGCAAGGTACCGCACAGGAACAGTGGCACAGCGATTTTGACGCTGTTGTGGGCGCTGGACAGGCTGATCAATGCCACGCTGACCAGCATCATGATGGTGGCCGCGTATTTCGCCCGACGCGATACCGCCCCGTGTTCACGCCAGTCACGAATGCTCTGCCCGTATCTGGGATGCCCCAGCAGCCAGGCCTCCAGCCGCGGCCAGCCGTGCGTGCCCGCCCAGGCGGCTACCAGCAAAAACGGCACCGTGGGCAGACCGGGAATCACCACACCGACCATGCCCAGGGCCACACACAATACCGCCAGCAATCGCCAGGCAATGATTTTGATCATTGCTCACACTCCTGAATCATTGCTACAGCATGCACCAGCAAGGCCTGCATTGAAAAAGGCGCCAGACGCCAAATG
The DNA here is from genome assembly GCF_001634945.1 of Alcanivorax sp. HI0044. Taxonomy (NCBI): domain Bacteria; kingdom Pseudomonadati; phylum Pseudomonadota; class Gammaproteobacteria; order Oceanospirillales; family Alcanivoracaceae; genus Alcanivorax; species Alcanivorax sp. HI0044. The sequence continues at coordinate 1,097 of NZ_LWEZ01000720.1, read as the reverse complement.
CCTGACGCCTGACGTCAACGAGCGACGACGAAATCTAGTGAGCCTCGGAACCACTGGCTGCGGGCAATTCTCCGTCCTGAGGGACGGTCTGGGCATCCCCGGTAGCGCCAGCCAGTCCACTGGCCGCTTCAAGACGCTGCTTGAGCATCGCAACCGGAATAGTCTCGCCATTGAGCACCACCTCATCGCCACTGGCGTTGAGTGCACTGCTCCAACGATCACCCTGCTGAACCACCAGCCCCTGGGCAGCCAAACCGGGCAGCCGCATGGCTAACGGCGGCGGAATCACGGCGTGATTCATATCCACCTGCACAGAGACATCCAGCATCTGGTTCATTTGCTGCTCGGTGAGACCCTGCAGCTCCTGTAACGGCAAATTACGGCCCTCAAGCCCGAGATAACGGGTACGGGCATCCAGGCTGAGCTGGCGCTCATCCGCATTGTCCACCAGCAATTGCATGGCCAGGCGGCTGTCACCGGGGTGCAGCAACTGTTCCCCGATCACCGTCATCATTTCGTCAATCAGCGTCTTGATTCTGGCAACCGTTTCCTGCGGATCCGCTGGCTCACTGTTGGCCATGGCTCCCAGCAGCATGTTGGTTTGCAGCTGGTCCAGTTCGTTGTTGAGGGCGTTGACCTTGATTAACGCTTGCTTGTCCAGGCCGGCGTAATCCATGCCCAGGTAAGCACTATCCATCGGCAAGGGCACCATGACACCGATAATGTTATCCACCCACAAGCCACTTTTACCGGCCAGCGTGTCACCGTCATCCTGGCTGCTGCCCTGCAGGGTAAAATCGAACCCCAGCAGCGGCAGGTCATTCTGCGCATATACCAGCCCCTTGCCGTGCAGGTTCATGTCGGTCAGCGGCAGAGCGTCGCCTAGCATATCCACCACATCCACCGAGCCGGTCAGCGATTCAATCGCCATTTGCCCCTGTGGTGCATTGATATTCAGCCCCTTGAGCGTCACAAAACTGTTCACCGGGTAGCCCTCAATATTCGGGCGATGCACATCCACCTGCAGCTGCTCCAGCACGACCTTGCCCATGGGCGAATCCAGATCGACCGGGGCAAGCGCGACCCGAATACGGACG
>NZ_LWEZ01000719.1:0-698 GCF_001634945.1 Alcanivorax sp. HI0044 | reverse complement strand
CAAGGCGTATCAACAGGGCAAGGCCCTGAACATGGCCAGCTTCCTGGAGATCGATGCGGTGATTGATCCGGTGGACACGCGTCAGTGGATCCTGCGCGGGTTGAATGCGTCGGGGTTCAAGACGGGTACCCACGGTGGGCGGCCGTTTGTGGATACGTTCTGAAAAAGCAGCTACGAGCTACGAGTTTCGAGCTGCGAAAACCTGGCCGGAGCGGCTTGCAGGTTTTGCCTTTCGAAACTCGCATCTCGCAACTCGTTACTGTCTTTTCGCCAGCAGGCTGGTTATTCGCTGCGCTCACCACTTCGGGGCCGCGCTGCGTGCGTTACTCCGCTGCGCTACGTTCCTGCGGTGGGCGTGGGGTAGCAGGCGATTTTGTAGGAGCGGTCGTTCGACCGCGATAGCCGTGGCACGGCTTACCCGGTTCGCGGTGGAACCACCGCTCCTACAGTGGGGCGTTAATCCCTTGCCGGGTCGTAGCGCAGGCGGTCGATGACCAGGCGGAACGCGGAGCTGATGTTGCGGCGCCCGGAGTAGCACAGGCAGAAGCCGTCAAAGGGCGGGCACCAGTCTGCCAGTACCCGGCGCAGGGCGCCCCCAAAACTAATCGGGGACACGCATGAATTGGGGAATGTCTTACGGGGTTTGTGGTTGTTTTCTGATGTAGTTGGGTTTGAGTAGTCAGTAGTGTTGGGTGATG
>NZ_LWEZ01000718.1:0-481 GCF_001634945.1 Alcanivorax sp. HI0044 | reverse complement strand
CTGGTAGAAATGGAAGTGCGTGAGCTGCTGAGCGACTACGACTTCCCGGGCGACGACACCCCGATCATCAAGGGTTCTGCCCTGAAGGCTCTGGAAGGCGATACCAGCGACATCGGTATGCCTGCCGTGCAGAAGCTGGTTGAGTGCCTGGACGAGTACATCCCGGAGCCGGAGCGTGCCGTTGATCAGCCGTTCCTGATGCCGATCGAAGACGTATTCTCCATCTCTGGTCGCGGTACTGTAGTAACCGGCCGTGTAGAGCGTGGCATCATCAAGGTGGGTGAAGAGCTGGAAATCGTGGGTATCAACGACACCACCAAGACCACCTGTACCGGTGTTGAGATGTTCCGCAAGCTGCTGGACGAAGGTCGCGCTGGTGAGAACGTTGGTGTTCTGCTGCGTGGTACCAAGCGTGATGAGGTTGAGCGTGGCCAGGTACTGGCCAAGCCGGGCTCCATCAAGCCGCACACCAAGTTCGTTG
>NZ_LWEZ01000717.1:0-540 GCF_001634945.1 Alcanivorax sp. HI0044 | reverse complement strand
CCATAAGTTACGCCACCCACGGCCAGAGCTTTTACTTCCAGCGCGTCATGGTCTTTGGCGAAATCCTTGATGAGGCGAGCAGCAGCGCCCGGATCATCCTGGGAAAAAGCCAAAACAGTGGGGCCAACCAGTGCATCGTTCAGACACTCGAATTCAGTGTCTTTCACGGCGAACTTCGCCAGCGTGTTCCGTACTACTTTCAGGTACACGCCGGTTTCACGGGCCTTACTACGCAACTCAGTCATCTGAGAAACAGTGAGACCACGATAGTCAGCAACCACAGCAGACAGCGCTTCAGTAGCAACAGCATTAACCGAAGCAACAATCGCTCGTTTGTCCTCCAGATTCAAAGGCATGATGTACCTCCTGGATTCACAAACATTAACCGTCAAAATCGACTGCAATCTGATTTCGAGGCGGTCGCCAGAGCCGGTTTCCCGGCCATTATCGCGGAGCCACAACCTGAGCAAATCAGGAAACAACTACCGCGCCTGCGCAGGCGGTTACCCCTTAATTCCGGCGGCCTACTTACCTCATGAA
>NZ_LWEZ01000716.1:0-917 GCF_001634945.1 Alcanivorax sp. HI0044 | reverse complement strand
GACATCAAGGATATGGCCGGGGCGCGACAGCAGGCCGCCGGCGGCGACGATAATGCCTTCCAGACATTGAACCGCCGCTTCGGGGAAATGATCACCGCAGCCAACCGTCAGCCACAGGTAATGATCACCGTGCTGGAAGGGGCTGTCCTTGGCGGCGGCTTTGGCTTGGCGTGTATTTCTGACGTGGCCATCGCCAGCGAAGACGCCACTTTCGGCCTGCCGGAAACCGGGCTGGGCGTAATCCCCGCACAAATTGCCCCCTTTGTGGTAGAGCGTATCGGCCTGACCCAGGCCCGCCGCCTGGCGTTGACTGGCATACGCTTCAAAGGGAACGAAGCCCTGCGGCTGGGTATCGTGCATGAGGTTGCTGACAACAGCGACGCCCTGGATACCGCCCTGGAAAACACCCTGAAGGCGGTGCGTCGCTGCGCGCCCCATGCTAACCGGGTTACCAAGGAGCTGGTGCTGAACGTGGGCCACATTCCCATGAACACCTTGTTGGACCAGGCTGCCACCGACTTCGCCGCCGCCGTGAACAGCGAAGAAGGCCAGGAAGGCACCATGGCGTTCGTACAAAAACGCCCGGCGTCCTGGAACTCCCCAAGCTGAGCCGATACACCGTAGGAGGCTGCTTGCAGGCGAACCGATGTGGCAGATCCGTCACCGATGGTTCGCTTGCAAGCAAGCTCCTACAGGAAAGCATTTTCAACCGGAACACCGGTAAGGAATCACAATGAGCTTTGAAAAAATCCTGATTGCCAACCGTGGCGAGATTGCCTGCCGGGTCATCGCCACCGCCCAATCCCTGGGCTACCGGACCGTGGCAGTCTATTCCGAGCCGGATGCCGGTGCCCGTCATGTGCAACTGGCTGACGAAGCCGTCTGCATCGGCCCAGCCCTGGCCAGCGCCTCCTACC
>NZ_LWEZ01000715.1:0-460 GCF_001634945.1 Alcanivorax sp. HI0044 | reverse complement strand
GGTCGGCGTTCCCCCCGTCGGGAAAATTTCATTCACCGCATATTTGATCGCCGCGCGCCCCCCGTCAGTCATCTCTGAGACGGGAAAAATCACCTTGCCATCATTGCCATTATGAAAACGACCAAGCCCCATGTTGACCCGGTCCGGCAGCGCATCCACCATATCGCTGAATGCTTCTTTGGTCATATCAATGCGCTGCACTTCGCCCGGCTGACAATTACTGGTTTCACACCAGGCCATACTGCCTGAGCTATCCAGCATTACCATGACATTGGCAGCCGGCGCATTTTGGTTATTGTCCGCATCCGCATCCGCAAAGAAAATTTCAGTGTCATCGGCATATACATTTGCCATCGGAAGGCAAAGAGCCAGACACAGCATTGTGGCAAGCCTATTTACTGACATCATCGTTCTATCCCCCTGCCTTATTGAATTTCAGCACTTGGCAAAATCCCACGTT
>NZ_LWEZ01000714.1:0-524 GCF_001634945.1 Alcanivorax sp. HI0044 | reverse complement strand
GCAAAACATGGGGACGCCGGCACAGGCAGCAACAAAATCGCAAACCCCCATAGCCAGCGCCGCTGACCGAACGCGGTGAGCATCAGGCTCAACCAGCCCATCCACAGAATGCCCACCCCAGCGGCGGACAGCATGGCCAGCGGCAGCGCCAGCCACTGGTGCTCAATATAAAATTCCAGCAACGTATTCAGCATGGCCTGCCATCATTGCGATCAGAAAAGTGAAGATAAGAGAGGATTCACTGCATTGTCCTGTTCTTCCGCGACCAGTCAACGCACTCCTCTCATCCATTGCAACAACCTTGCGCCACATCAATAAACGCCAGCCTGGCCGGGAACCATATCGCCCCGCACATACACTAAGTAACCCACAACGTCTCACAAGGACACACCATGACCCCATTTCGCCTTCCGCTGCTGCTGGGCAGCACCGCACTGTTACTGGCTGCCTGTACAGGGCAGCCAGCCAACGAGGTACGCACCATGGTTGAAGAGAGCCAACTGCGTGGAGAAGCCTGGTCCGTC
>NZ_LWEZ01000713.1:0-668 GCF_001634945.1 Alcanivorax sp. HI0044 | reverse complement strand
ATCCAGCCCACCAGCGTACCGGCGTCATCGGTGACCGGGCTGCCCAGCATGTCCAGTTTGATCAGGTTGCTGGAGGCTTCCACCACCGGCATCTCCGGGTGAATTGTCGCAAAGCGGGTGCTCATCAGGTCTTTGATGGATACAGAATCCATGGGGCTTACCTCTTGCTCTGGTCAGGGACCACAAAGGGTTCGGCCAGCACTTTCGCCGGCCACCAGGCAAGTTACTGCGGGAACCATGCCAACTTACCGCAGACGATGCCGGCTCCCCTTTTGTAGGAGCGCCACTTGAGGCGCGAACTTTTTACTCCCCTCCAAAAAACGTTGCTTGACCTAAAGCCGGCTTGAAGTGGCATGCTGACCGGTAACATCAAGGCGACGCCGCCCGGAGAGTGAGCATGACCATTTCAACAGAGACACCCGACAACCCGTCCACGCTGTGGAAAAGCGTGGGTGGGCGCAACTGGGTGGAATCCCAGCAGCTGATTGATCACCTGTTCAAACCCATTGAGGTGTTGCTGGCTGAGGCGGTGGAATGCCAGTCGCCACAGCGTGTTCTCGATATCGGTTGTGGCACCGGCGGCACAACCCGTGCGATCAGCCGTTATACGCGGGGTGGGGGGCAGGCAACCGGCGTCGATATTTCCGAGGTCATGATCGAGGCGGCGC
>NZ_LWEZ01000712.1:0-883 GCF_001634945.1 Alcanivorax sp. HI0044 | reverse complement strand
TAGTTTGTCCAGCGAGTAACCGCGTTCTCGGTCGATGCCCAGCAGGTGTTCGTAGGTCTTGGCATGCAGCTCCGGGCTGCGCGCCATGATCCACAGGTAGTCCCGTTTCTGCCGCCCCACGATGGTGGTCTGGTAATCCGGGCTTACATACAGCACCCGGAAATCCGCCTTGAACGGCCAGAGAAACCGCATTCCCCAGATTGCCGGGTTCTCGTCGCTAACAAAGCCGGTGGGCGTCAGGGTTTTCAGTTCACCGTCCGCGCCATCCTTGCGGAAGGTGAAGGTGGTCGCAATTTCATTGGGGCCGGCCCGTCGATAGGTCTCGGTGGCATTATGGGCGCCTTTTTCGGGAAAGGTGGGGATATTGGCGATCACATACCACTGGCCCATAAAGCGATCCAGGTCGAACGGATCCGCCACCTCAATTGGTGCAGTCGGTGTGGTTTGGCAGGCGTTGAGCATAATCAGGCTCACTATCAACAATATTGGGCGCATAGGTCTCTCCATGGCCGTGATGATCGCGCCTGGGGGGGCAACGCGAGGTGAAGCTGAGCGCCGGTCGTTTCCTTGCCACCCACACACCTCGCATTTCGCTCTTTTGTAGGTCGACTTTACCCGAGGGCACAGAGAGGCCGAAGGCCGTAAGCCGACATTCAATGTCGCCGCTGTCCCATGGGGCGAGTGTCGGATTACGTCTTTAAGACTAATCCGACCTTGTGTCTCTCCGGCGGAAGGATTTGCTACCCTTCCGCCACTGCTGGCGGGCAACCCGTATTCGACCTGAGGCCCTGAGCCTGTGATGTAGATAGGTCCCGCCAGCATTTCTCTCAAAACTTGAACGGTATCCGAGCCCTTCGTTGACCGGATGAGGCTGCACGAACAA
>NZ_LWEZ01000711.1:0-1204 GCF_001634945.1 Alcanivorax sp. HI0044 | reverse complement strand
CACAGGCCTGCGCTTCGTTTTCCACCGGCGCACCCGGCAAGCCTGACGGGCAACCGGGTAACAGACCGAGCACAGTGTCCAGAGAGCCACTCAGGGTCATGCCAGCCAGAACAACAGGGCCACGCCCAGAATCAGCCGATAGATGACAAACGGCAGCATGCCGATGCGCTCCAGCAGGCGAATGAAGAACACAATCGTCAGGTAAGCCGTCACCGCGCTAACCACGACACCCAGGGCCATCATCGCCCAGTCCACCGCGATTTGTTGTTCGATCAGATCTTTGGTTTTCAGCAGCCCCGCGCCCAGAATCACCGGTATGGACAGCAAAAAGGAAAAACGCGCCGCGTCTTCACGGCGATACCCCAATGCCAGCGCCGCGGTAATGGTGATGCCGCTACGCGAGGTGCCTGGGATCAACGCCAGCGCCTGGGCCAGGCCGATAAAAATGGCGCCGGCAATACCCAACCGGGCCAGCGAAAACGCCCGCTTGCCGAAGGCATCAGATGCCCATAACAGAGCCCCGAATACCAACGTAGTGATGGCAATCACCAGCGCCGAGCGCAATTCCTGCTCAATAAAATCATCACCAAGAAAACCGAACGCCACAGCCGGAATGGTGGCCAGCACCACCAGTAACCCCAGCTTCAGGTCATCATTCATTTGCCGCTGCTGCACCGCCACGCCAGCGCCGCCTACCATGGCCACCAGATCACGGCGGTAATACACCATCACCGCCAGCAAGGTGCCCAAATGAACCGCCACATCAAAAGCCAGCCCCTGATCGGGCCAGCCCAAAATCTGTGATGGAAGAATCAAGTGGGCGGAACTGGAGATAGGGAGGAACTCGGTGAGCCCCTGTATCAGGGCCAAAACCAGAGCCTGAAACCAATCCATGGAATATCCTTATTAAATGAAACGTCAGTGACGAGTCACTAGTTGCGAGGAGCGAACATCAAAACCGGTTTGGTTTTCGAAACTCGCTCCTCGTCACTCGTAACGTTTTCTATTCGTCAGCGGTAATCTGATAACCCTTCAGGAACTCCGGGGGCATACGCCGCGGCTTGCCGGAATCCAGTGCCACACACACCCAACGGGTACGACCGCGCAGCAGGGTCAGGCCATCGGATTCACGCACAATCTGATAACGGCGGGTAATACTGATGCGCTCATCATTGTGAACGATCCAGGTGCCGATTTTCAGGTT
>NZ_LWEZ01000710.1:0-656 GCF_001634945.1 Alcanivorax sp. HI0044 | reverse complement strand
TCTGGGCCCGCAGCCCAGCAATCGTTAGTGTGTGTTCCACAGGTTTCAGATCCTGGTCAGGATCCAGTGTCAGGTAACGACCCTGCAAAAATAGCGATGCGGGAACCAACTTGCCGAGGTTGTCACGAAGTTGAACCGATCCGGTTTCGCCATATGCTGTGCTGGTCGGATCAACCGTTTGGTTAAACGACATCCTGAAGGTGCTCATGTCGTTGGGATGGCTGGCATCATCAATCGGCTCTAGCAATGACGGTTGGTCTAGAGGAGTGGCTGAAAGCAGGGTGAAAGAGCCGCTTCCCATGGTTTGCGATGCGCCGGCTTGACTGCCTGCAGTCCGAAACCGAACGCGGGCCACGGAGTTATCATCAATGGCTCCAAGGCCATCATCGTTGACAACCAGATGGTACGCTTCCGCCGGAGCCAGCCGCGATTGAGGATACAGGGCCAGGCCTCTGCCATTGTCTACCACCTGATAGTCAACCATGACGGTATTCCCATCAGTATCACTGACCAGCTGTAGGCGTGAGTCAATGTCATCAATAACCTCTTGCTCAAGTGCAGAGGAAAATCGCAGGATTACTGGCGCGGTAGCTGGAACCTCGGTCTGGCCAGGATAAGGGTAAGAAAAAATTAATGTCTCTGGTGTGCTCCAGGGA
>NZ_LWEZ01000709.1:0-3985 GCF_001634945.1 Alcanivorax sp. HI0044 | reverse complement strand
ATGTGCCCTTCAGGCCGCGCCCTCCGGGTCTTCCAGGCTGGCCCGCACTCGTTGTTGCGCTTTTTCGACAGGCAACCAGCATGCCATCAAAATCGCGCCTAGATTGCGAGCCAGCCTGAAAGACTGAGCATGCAAGGAGTTATTCAGAGGCTCCCCTAGCCATCGACAGCAATCAGGGTGATCAGTACGGCTTCAGCTATAATCATCAAAGCATGCAGCAGGCCCAGTCTCGCGCACTGAGCGAATGCGGTTACGGTTGTCGGGTGGTGCAGACGTTCTCCAGGGGCTGTGCTGCCTATGCGGCGGATCAGTCCTCGGGAAGCTCCGCCTATGGCTGGGGCACCGCCTCCAGCGGCAGCCAGGCCCAGAGCACAGCGCTGCAGTATTGCGCCCGTCAGGGTGGCCAGCGCTGCATGGTGCGTGCCTGGGGTTGTAACGGCTAAGTCGCTGGCTTCAGGCGTACAGGGCGGCAACCGCCTGGTGTCTTTTTTTGTGCTGGGCAAATCGCACCGCAGCCATGACCCCGTGTCCGAACAGAAGACCTGCGGCCAGTAGCAACCACAGCACATTGATCGCCGCCGGTTTTATGGTGTCGCGATGGCGGGTCAGGTCCAGGCTGAGTGTCGCTGGCGCGTCGCCGCTACCGGGCTGGTATGCCGTGACCATGCCGCTGAGTGCAAACGGCTGCCCGGCGGGGGCGTCGATCATGGCCAGCAGTTTGTCCATGATGGCGCTTCGGTCATGACTTTCCGCCGCCTCCAGTGCGGCGGGCAATGGGCCCTGCACCAGGCGGATTGCCACTCCGCCCTGCTGGCTGTTGTTGATGTCTTTTGCGATTTCCAGGCTGCGGCCAGCATCCAGCGCAATAACAAGCTGACTTATCTGTTGGCGCAGAACCTTGATATGAGCCTCGCTGGTGATGGCGGTGACCGGGTCATCGGTGTCCGCGCGCTGCTGAACCGCCTCGCGTAGCGGGTGCCAGTTTTCCGGCTGGGGGTCCAGGGTATAGATGAGTCGTTCCAGCATCTGCCGGTGGATGCGCTGGCAACGGTAGTCGATATCCCCGTCAGTGCCGTTCTGTGCGCAGGCTGAATCCAGCGTCTCTATGATGCGGGGCAGGTTGGTGAGCATGACCGGCTTGCCATTACGGTAAGTATCCCAGCCTTGCATGGTGGCCATCAGTGTCAGGTAGTTGTCGCTGCGTGCCTGCAGCAAGTCCTTATCCTGCAAACGTTGGATGATGTCTGGTGCCTGGGTGTGGCTGGACCGGGGGGCGCTGCTACCCCAATAAAGTTGCCGGCAGTCGATGCTGGGCGAGTAGCTTCCTGTCTCCACGGCACAGCGGGCGTTGCCCTTGAGGTGGACCAGCGTACCGGCGGCGGGCGGGTTGTCACGCACGGCCTTGGCATTGTCCAGCTCTCTTTGCGGTGCACCGCTGAGTGACTGGCTGGTAAGGAGGATGTCGCGGGAGAGTTGGGTGACACTGCTGAGCGGAAACAGCAGGGCGATGGCGCCCACGATGGCCAGGGTCAGGTGTCGCCCCCAGTACACCGGAGGAAAGCGGCGTACTTCCTGATCCAGGGACATCCGGTTGCCGTAACTGACAACGCTGTAATCGTCGACCCGGATGGCCATCTCCTGGTTCTGCCCGTCTTCATAGGTAATAAAGGGGCGCCAGTGTTCCGGCAGAGAAAAGCCGATGCTGTCGTTCAGCGTGACGGATATCTGCACGTTGTTCTGTTCATCCACACCTACCGGGGTGAGACGAATCTGCCCGTAGACCTGGTTCACCTTCAGCGGCTCGCCGGCAGGTGGGCGACGGAAGAAGAGGTAGAGGGCGGACAGGGTGGCGAGCAGACTGATCACCAGGCAGATCGTCAGTACCGCTGTTGTGTCGGCAATGATGGCAATACCGAGACAGACAAACGCCACCGACCACAGGAAGCCGGGCAGCAAGGCGACACCGCGGCCACGCCGTGCTTCCATTTCCGCGTCGCTTTCCTGTCGCTGCTCGCGGATGGTCAGTGAATCGCTCTGGTCGTCTTCTGCCTCGTTGTCATCGGCATCAAACACCCGTGACAGCGCACCGTATTCGCCGTTTTCCCACTGGTTTTGTTTCTGTTCGCGACGCTGCTCGCGCTCTTCCCCTCCAGCAAGAGAGAACTCATCGTTGAGCGCAATGACGATGGCCTGTTTCTCAGCCAGTACCACCAGGGCCTCATTGTGGTCACGGAGAAAATAGTCCGCATCGTAGGGCAGCAATACCTCCACGCCACCGATGGTGTCATGCCACACCGTATTGCCATTGGTTTCCAGACCGTGGCGCAGGTAGGGGCCGCTGAGAGAAAAAACCTCATGGCTGTCCAGGGCGCCGAGGGTTTTTTGTTCTGCCTGGGCGATAACCGCGTCAACAAGACGTAGCTCGGTGGGATCGAGCTTGCGCTGGGGTGAGTGTTGCTGGCGGAATGCTGCAAGGCTTTTCAGTGAGGATTTCTTGCGGCCCTGATAGACAATGGCGCTGTAAATCGTTGAGCCAAGCAGGAATAGAATCAATAAAATTTTCAGTATGGCAAGCGCTTCCATGGCAACCCCGTCCTGTTTGGAAAACCGGGGAGAATACGGATTGCGTGTGAGGCTGGCATCCGCTGCCACTGAAAATTGCTGCGGCCTGTGACCGAGGTCACAGGCCGGGTAGTGCCTTAGTCGATCACGGTGAACGTCATGCCGGCTTTTTCCTGCAGCCGTTTCAGTAGCGGCTCGCCGAGCAGGGACGCGGTGGTCCAGAAGCCGCCGGGGGCATTTTCTACCACGTCCTGGGCCAGGCAGGCGGCGGCCTGGCCCAGCAGTTTGGCGGTGGACCCGTAGCCGGGGTCCGCATCACCGGTGACTTTCACTTTCAGGGTGTCCTGGTTGTCGGTGTGGCCGACAAAGCGGATGTCGTAGAAACCGGCTTTTTGTGCCTCGGGGCTGGGGCCTTCACCAGGCTGTGGCACCACAAACTTGTTCAGTGCCCAGCGGGTAGGCTTGATGGCCGCAGCGGCAAAAAACAGCCCGGTGCCGGCACCAATCCCCAGGGCTTTCATGCGGCCACCCATGCCATCGCCGGTGAGCATGGCCTCGTTATAGGTGAAGTGATCAGTGTAAGCCTGGCCGGTCAGGGCATTGGAGCGATGCACCACACGGCTGTTGATGGCGTCCATCACAAAGGGGCCGACCCAGGCGTTGAAGTCGTTATCGTAACTGGCCAGGCCGATGCTGCTCTGACGGCTTTTGAAGCCGTGGTCTGGTGGGCAAAGCAGGTAGGGGTTGGCCAGTTTCTTGCGCAATGCCGGGTCTTTTCCGGCTTCTTCCGCAATGTTCATCATGCTGGCAACGGTGCCACCGGAAACGCCACCCTTGGCCACTTTGACGCGCATGCGCACGGTGCTGGCCGGCGCGTTGAAGCGGGCCTGGGCTTGCTGCTGGAGAAAGTACACGCCCATGTCCGAGGGAATGGAATCAAAGCCGCAGCAATGCACGATACGTGCGCCATTCTTCTTGGCGGTGGCTTCGTATTGCTCAAGCATGTCGGCAATCCACTGGGCTTCACCGGTGAGATCGCAGTAATCCGTGCCGCTGTTAACGCAGGCCTTGATCATGGGCTCGCCATACAGCGCATAAGGCCCCACGGTTGAAACCACCACGCGGGTCTGTGCGCACAGGGCGTCCAGGCTGTCGTCGTCGTTGGCATTGGCGGTGATCAGGGGCAGGGTGCTGGCGGCGTTGCCCAGTGAGGCTTTTACCTGCTCCAGTTTATCCAGTGAGCGCCCGGCTGCTGCCCACTTTAACTCGCCATTGGTCCCGTAGGTGTCAAAGAGGTACTGGCAGAGAATCTGGCCAACGAAACTGGTGGCCCCAAAGACCACCACATCAAATTGTGAATCGCTCATGGAGACTCCTTGAAGAATCAGCGAAATGGATCAGCGCAATGGAAAGTCTGACTGTG
>NZ_LWEZ01000708.1:0-600 GCF_001634945.1 Alcanivorax sp. HI0044 | reverse complement strand
AACGCCCGGTAGGCATAGCCTTCTCCGTCTCTCCATCGCAGTTATAAGAAGTACGGGAATATTAACCCGTTTCCCATCAGCTACGCATTTCTGCCTCGCCTTAGGGGCCGACTCACCCTGCGCCGATTAGCGTTGCGCAGGAAACCTTGGTCTTTCGGCGTGCGGGTTTTTCACCCGCATTATCGTTACTCACGTCAGCATTCGCACTTGTGATACCTCCAGCATGCTTCTCAACACACCTTCACAGGCTTACACAACGCTCCCCTACCCAGCAGAACAAGTCTGCTGCCGCAGCTTCGGTATCCAGTTTGAGCCCCGTTACATCTTCCGCGCAGGCCGACTCGACTAGTGAGCTATTACGCTTTCTTTAAAGGGTGGCTGCTTCTAAGCCAACCTCCTAGCTGTCTGAGCCTTCCCACATCGTTTCCCACTTAACTGGAATTTGGGGACCTTAGCTGGCGGTCTGGGTTGTTTCCCTCTTCACGACGGACGTTAGCACCCGCCGTGTGTCTCCCGGATAGTACTCACTGGTATTCGGAGTTTGCATCGGTTTGGTAAGTCGGGATGACCCCCTAGCCGAAACAGTGCTCTACCCCCAGT
>NZ_LWEZ01000707.1:0-327 GCF_001634945.1 Alcanivorax sp. HI0044 | reverse complement strand
GCGACAACCTGCATGTCCGCCTGGGCACCAAGCATTTGGTCACTTTTTCAGTTAACAGTTGATAGTTGACAGTTGATAGTTGATAGTTGACAGCTTGGAGTGCCCCCGATTTAGTAGACACCTAATGATTAAACGGTCGCAGCATAGGCACTGGGGGTAACTCCTCCCAGTGCCATGTGCCGACGCACATTGGGATAGTACTGGTCCGTATAGTAACGAACTTCGCTCGCCATTTCGTCTCGGCCTATCTCTCCAAGAGGGCGAGTCCACTCCTTTTTTAGCAAGGCAAAGACACTCTCGGCACAAGCATTGTCCCAGCAGTTGCCG
>NZ_LWEZ01000706.1:0-712 GCF_001634945.1 Alcanivorax sp. HI0044 | reverse complement strand
CGGCTCGATCAGGCCGGACTTGGCGCCTTCAATGTACTGCAGGACACGATTGCCCGGGGCCAACGGGCGGGCTATCTGAAGCCCGCACCGCTATCGCTGATGACCGCCACCGCCTGGTCGCTGGTGCACGGCCTTTCACAGCTGACCATCGACGGCCATCTGCCCAATGCGGATGCCGAACCCCAACTCGCCGAAGGCATCACCAGCCTGTTGCTGGAGGGCGCCATCACCCATACCGACGCCCATACCGATAACAACGAGGACACCCCATGAGCAGCCCAACCCCCAGCACCCTTCGCGTCGGCCGCCGCTACCGCGCCAAACGTCTCGACGGGCCCTATGACGCCATCGTCATCGGTTCCGGCATTGGCGGTCTCACCACCGCCGCCTGCCTGAGCAAAATGGGCAAGAAAGTGGTGGTGTTCGAGCAGCACTACACCGCCGGGGGCTTTACCCACAGCTATGATCGCAATGGCTACGAATGGGATGTGGGCGTGCACTACATCGGCGACATGGGCGCCGACCACACCATGGCCAAACGCCTGTTCGACCATGTCACCGACGGCGAGCTGAAATGGGCACCCATGGATGCCAACTACGACCGGCTGTTTATTGGCGACCGCCAGATCGACCTGATGGCCGGCCCCAAGGCCTTCGTGGACAGCCTAAAAAACGACTTCCCGGATGAGCATCAGGCCATCGATACCTACAT
>NZ_LWEZ01000705.1:0-579 GCF_001634945.1 Alcanivorax sp. HI0044 | reverse complement strand
ACCCGGAGCACGGTGGGACAAGGAGTTGCCGTGAGTGGCGTCCTGGGTACTGAAGTTCCAGCGCTTAACGCCGCCAGCGAACCCTTTACCCTTGGAGGAGCCAGTGACATCGATCATCTGACCTGCCTCAAACCCCTCAACAGTCACCGCGGAACCCGCCTCAAACTCACCAGCTTCAGCACGGAATTCCCAGACACCACGACCCGCCTCAACACCAGCTTTCGCGAAATGACCGGCTTGCGCCTTGGTCACGCGGCTGGCACGGCGCTCACCTACAGTTACCTGTACGGCCTGATAGCCATCTGATTCTTCGGTCTTGACCTGGGAAACCCGATTAGGGCTAACCTCAATCACAGTCACCGGAACACTGACACCTTCTTCAGTGAACACCCGGGTCATGCCGCATTTTCGACCGATCACACCAATCGCCATTGTTTACCTCTTCACAACCTGTCGGGATAAACCCGCCCGTTGTTAACCCAGGCTGATCTGCACGTCCACACCAGCAGCCAGATCCAGTTTCATCAGCGCGTCCACGGTTTTATCCGTAGGCTCGACAATATCCACCAGCCGCTTGTG
>NZ_LWEZ01000704.1:0-803 GCF_001634945.1 Alcanivorax sp. HI0044 | reverse complement strand
CGCGACGCTTCTGATTAATCTCTGCTGCAAGCTCAACGGCGGCAGGTGTTGCCTTCACAACGCCCAGGTAGCCATCAGTCTGCTCACCGACCAGCCCCTGGCTTTTCGCCGCATCCAGATCCAGCGCAAACGCCGCCATGCTCAGCAGCAGGGTCAGGGTGGCAATCATGGTCTTTACAATTTTCATTGTCCCTACTCCTTAAAACAGGTCGCTTTCTTCACTGAATAATTGATCGATATCCTTTTCCACTTTCAAACGGATTTCATGATTGATCTTCACGTTCAGATTAATGGTGATGGGTTCTTCCGGTGCTTTCAGGGCCACCGTGGGCGTGCAAGCCGCCAACAGCCACCCGGCCAGCAACACCGTGCCCAGCCCGAGTTGTTTCATCATCGATTCTCCGTACGCAGTTGTTCAGTGATTTCATCGCCAATGCGCAAGCTGCGCATCAACGCCAACACGTTTTCCCGGTGTGTGTAGTTAAACACTACCGGCAGATTTTTTCTTTGCGGGTTTATCCCTTTAATGGTGATCGCCGCATCCAGCCAACCCACTTTATCCATGGCCATGCGCGCCTGGAAATCACTGATCAACAGGGTGCTGAGGCTGTCGAGCGCCAACTTCACTGCCTGATTGGAATCGGGCATTGCCTGCACGCTGGACGACGCAGGAATAATCAAGGATAGCGGCTCTTCGTTGGCCAGCCGCCCTTCTTCAATCGCCAGGAAATCCGCGCCCAGCTGTAGCGGCACATAACCGCCGATTCGACCGGACAGCGAGACCGGAGGAGGATTCTGTAGCG
>NZ_LWEZ01000703.1:0-761 GCF_001634945.1 Alcanivorax sp. HI0044 | reverse complement strand
AGAGAAAATCCAGTCATCATGGGCCTGATAGTTATGGTGTGTGGAGAACAGATGCACGGTGCGGTCGCTGCCACCGCTGCCGCCCCACTCTTCTTTCCATTTGTACATGAATAGCATGTGGTGGCGGTTGTCCCGACGCGGACGGCGGGCCATGCCCAGGGTGACAATGTTGTCGCCTTCCTTGGCTTCCGTATCGAAATACTGCAGGCGCAGGTCATCACGCACCACCGCAGACCAGTCTGTATTCACTCGCCAGATATTGGCCGCACTCAGCCCGTAGTACTCACGATCATCGCCAAAGCGGGTTTCCACCCGCCCCAGAGTCCGGCGGTTTTCATTGCGTTTGTCTTCTGCGCCCACGGACAGGGCCGTGGCATCCTGATTGGTCTGTCCGTCCAGCGTCTGAATCCACTCCATGGACGGCGACACAGTCAGACCCGGCTCGATCTCGATGTCAGACTTCACACCATTGGCTGCGGCCACATCGCGGCCATCCACGGCACCGCGCAAACGGTACTCGGAATACACATCGGTATTGCGGGTAATCGCAGAACGCACACCTGTGGTGAACTGCTGTGTTTCCACATCATCGTCCAGCGTATTGATACCATTCAGGCTGTTGATGATCTCGTAACGGCTGTAAAGACTGGTTTTCTCGGTGAGCTGCATGTCCGCATCGGCCGCGATACGACGGCGGCTGGTATCGTTGAAGGCCTGCTCGTATTCCGCACCAATCTGAAAGGGCTTGCCCAGCAGATTGA
>NZ_LWEZ01000702.1:0-648 GCF_001634945.1 Alcanivorax sp. HI0044 | reverse complement strand
AAGCGCTATGGGGGCGAGGTGAAGGTGCTCGATTTTATCGACGATATTTCGACGACCAAAATCGTGGAAAGAATTCGTCAGGACTGACTCTGCAACGAAGCTGCTGTAGGCGCGCCTCAAGCGGCGCTCCTACTGCTCGGCCCCGGCTTCTTTGCGGTGACGGGCCGGTGTCTTTCCCGTCCACCGCTCAAAGGCCCTGACGAAGGCCGCTGATTCACTGTAGCCGAGCAATTCGGCGATCTGCGCCACGCTGCGGCTGGAGTCGCTCAGGTAGCGTCTGGCCTTGTCTTCCCTGACCTGATCCATGATGCCCTGAAAGGGGCGGGCCTCCTTGCTGAGCTGGCGGCGGAAGGTGCGTTCCGGGATGCCGAAGGCCTGGGCTACCTGTTCGGCGGTGGGGAAAGTACGCACGAACAGGCTCAGGTAGGCGCTAACCCGGTTTGCCAGATGCTCGGTGGGGGCTTCCCGGCGGGCCAGCATGGCCTCGCACTGTTCCCGATACATGTCCTGGGCCATCTTGTTGTAGCCGGGCATGCGTACCGCCATGTCCTCGTTACGGATCACCGCCTTGCAATAGGGCTGGTCGTAGCGCACCGGGCAGCCGAAATAGGCTTCGAATACGCCGGCATGATCGGGACGCGGATAGGG
>NZ_LWEZ01000701.1:0-415 GCF_001634945.1 Alcanivorax sp. HI0044 | reverse complement strand
CACCCAACCTGACTTGGATGGTATTTGCCTTCGGGTTGATTCATGGTTTTGGACTTTCCACCCGTTTGCAGCAGCTGCCATTGGCAGAAGATGGCCTGGTGTTGCGCATCCTGGCTTTTAATCTTGGTGTAGAGGCCGGGCAGATTGCGGCCCTGGCGGTGATGTTGTTCCTGTTGTCCGGCTGGCGTCGTACCGAGTCGTTCAAACGCTTCAGCCGTGCCACCAACTGGCTGTTGATGATGCTGGGTGTGCTGCTGCTGTTGATGCAGCTGCATGGTTATCTGCATTCCGCCAGCCCGGATGAATTTCCGCTCAACAAGGATGACCACAGCCATACCCATGAAGATATGGATGCCGCGCGTTCTCCGTTGAAGGACTATCAGAAGCGCTTCGATATGAAGATGGAAAAACAGGA
>NZ_LWEZ01000700.1:0-752 GCF_001634945.1 Alcanivorax sp. HI0044 | reverse complement strand
CTTGGCATGAGTGCCAGAGAGTTAAAGGTTAGAAGTGTTGCGCGACACTAGGTGTCGCAGGGTTGCTGAGACTGGGTAATAAGAATGAGAAAGGGGATAGAAACGTATGGCCGCTGACGCTGCTGTCGATAACAAGTCATTTCGCTTGCTGGCATTGCTGCATGCGCTTCCGGTAGCGCCAAGAAGGATGGAAGCCAAAGAACTTCAGCAGGTGCTACAAAGCGAGGGGTATGTGTGTGATAAGCGCACTGTCGAAAGGGATTTAAACCTACTGCTGGAATCGCAGTTCGGTTACTTGATTGAGTGTGACGATAGAGCTCGTCCTTATGGCTGGAGCATCTGCTCGGATCAATATTTGTCCATCCCCGCCATGGACGAGAAAATGGCGGCGACCTGGTTTCTGGTTGAGCGCTATTTACAACCGTTGATGCCTCGTGATGCCTTGCAGAAGCTCGCTCCTATATTTGATGCGGTGGACGCTTGGTTCAAAAAGCACAAGCCGACAGGAGGGCGTAGCTGGAAAGACAAGGTTGCCTATGTGCCTCGGGGCTTCTCCTTGCAGCAAGCATCGGTTCCTGCAGGGATTGTGGATGCTGTCTATGGCGCGCTTTATCGCAACCGGCAGATGGATATCTGGTACAAGGACAGGAAAAGCCCCAAACGCGTTCACCCTTTGGCTTTAGTGGATCGAGGCGCTGTTCGTTATTTGATCGCCCGTTTCGAGGGTTATGATAACTATCGTCACCTTGCTC
>NZ_LWEZ01000699.1:0-845 GCF_001634945.1 Alcanivorax sp. HI0044 | reverse complement strand
CAATGATCGGCAGCGCGGTCAAAGAACCGGTTTTGACTTTCACTTCACCATTGGTGAACTGCTCAACATAATCTTCGTTTACCTTGGCAGCGCGCTCCAGCAGACGGGAGTGCAGGTAGAACACGTCACCAGGGTAAGCTTCACGGCCCGGCGGACGACGCAGCAGCAGGGAGATCTGGCGATATGCCCACGCTTGCTTGGTCAGATCATCATAAACGATCAGTGCATCTTCACCGCGGTCACGGAAATATTCGCCCATGGTGCAGCCGGCAAACGGTGCCAGGAACTGCATGGAAGCCGGATCAGAAGCGGAAGCGGCAACGATGATGGTGTTTTCCATCGCACCGTGCTCTTCCAGTTTGCGCACCACGTTGGCAATGGTGGACTGCTTCTGGCCGATGGCAACGTAGACACACTTAATGCCGGAGTCTTTCTGGTTGATGATCGCATCAACGGCAACGGCAGTCTTACCGATCTGGCGGTCACCAATGATCAGCTCACGCTGACCACGGCCGATTGGCACCATGGCATCGATAGACTTGTAACCGGTTTGCACTGGCTCGTTAACTTCACGACGCCAGATAACGCCAGGCGCTACCTTTTCAACCGCATCGGTCTGCTTGGCATCGACCGGGCCTTTGCCATCGATCGGGTTACCCAGAGCGTCAACCACACGGCCCAGCATTTCGGGGCCAGTGGGGACTTCCAGAATACGACCGGTACAACGGACTTTTTGACCTTCGGCCAGGCCCAGGTAATCACCCAGTACCACGGCGCCGACAGAGTCTTGCTCCAGGTTAAGGGCCATGCCGTAGATGCCGCCCTCAAACTCGATCATCTCGCCG
>NZ_LWEZ01000698.1:0-23142 GCF_001634945.1 Alcanivorax sp. HI0044 | reverse complement strand
GCTGCACTTCAACAGCAGTGAGTACCAGCAGGCAGCTGCACAGACAAAGCAGTGACAGTATTTTCATGGTGGTTATCCCCGTGTTGTTGTTATGCGGTCAACATTACGGGGACGTTCGTTCCAAACCTATGGTGGCTTGGTGGGGCTTCGGTGTCGGGCTGTGACGGCGAGTAACGCAGTGTAATGCCAATATGCGAACCAGTGCACAGTGGTTGTGTGCACTGATGGCTTGCGGTTGTGGCGTTTGGCGAAATGTCGACGCTACAGGGTTATTTTCACGTGGGGTGATTCGTCGAGTGCCTTGTAAATGGCTTCCACCTGCTCCCGGTTGCGCATGGTGACCTGCGCGGTAAAGGAGATGAAAGTGCCCTTGCTGCTGGGTTTGCTGCTCAGGTGTTTGTCAGCGTCAAAATCATCCAAATGAGTGGTCAGAATCTCGATCAGGGCGTCCTCGAGGGGGGCGTCAACGGCGCCCATGACCTTTAACTGCATGTCATGGGGAAATTCCCACAGGTGTTCCTGGATAGCCATGGGCTGCTCCTGTCAGTCTCGTGTTTCGGGGGTATCAAGCCCGCAAAGCCGGCGTTTATGCTGAACGTAGTGCCGGGCCAGGGTCTTCCATTGGGGGCCTGGCTGGCCGTTACCTATTATAGCGTCGTTAAGGTGGGTCACGGGTACCACTTCCCTGGTGGAGCTGGTGATCCAGATTTCATCCGCCTTGCGTAGCTGCATTTCGGTGACTTCCCGCTCTTGCAGCGCTAGCCCGTGTTGATGGCACAGCTCTACCACCAGGTCCCGGGTGATGCCGCCGAGAATGGCGTGGCTTTTCGGCGGGGTGGCAATGCTGCCGTCTTTGACCACAAAGACATTGCTGGCCGAGCCTTCGGTGACAAAGCCATCGCGCAGCAAAATGGCCTCGGCCGCGCCAGCGGCTACCGCTTGTTGGCGGAGCAGGCTGTTGGGTAACAGGGAGACGGATTTGATGTCGCACCGGGCCCAGCGAATATCGTCCAGTGTGATCGCTTTGGCGCCGATGGCGGTGTCCGGGCTGTTGGCGGCGGGCACGGCGATCGGGCTGGTCATCATGAAGACGGTGGGGGTGACGGCAGGAGAGGGAAACGCATGGTCGCGCTTTTCGGCGGCGCCGCGGGTGATTTGCAGGTAAACCGAGAGGTTGCCGTCGCCATTATGGCGCAGTAATTCCTCGCACAGGGCGCGCCATTGTGCGCGGCTATGGGGGTTGTGGATTTCCACTTCGGCCAGGGACCGCTCCAGACGAGCCAGGTGTTCTTCGAAGCGAAACAACACGCCGTTATAAGCAGGGATAACCTCGTAAATCCCGTCGGCAAACAGAAAGCCCCGGTCCATCGGGGAGATCTGAGCGTCTTCGGGGGCCATAAAGCGGCCGTTGAGATAAACCTGGGGCATGGTGAAAGGGCTCGACGTGAGAGTGACGGTACCAGTCTAGCGCACCTGCCTGGCCTGGATGCAAAACCGGCGCAGTGCCGGCTCGATAGGACGAGACGGACTGCGACGGTTTTCTATTGCATCAGGCGCCTGGCATCAAGCGTTCTGTGTTATCAGAACAGACCTTTGAAGAACAGCAGAATATGGTGCCAGAGCTTGGTGAAAATACCCGCTTCTTCGACCGGTTCCAGTGCGACCAGGGGCTTCTTGACCAGCACCTCGTTGTTCATGTTCACGGTCAGGGTGCCGTACTGCTGGCCTTCCAGGATAGGGGCTTTTAGTTGCGGGGTGACACTGATTTCCGCTTTCAGGTTTTCATGGCTTTCGCGGGGAATGGTCAGTACCAGGTCTTCCGCCAGGCCCAGACGCAGCTGATCCTGTTTACCCATCCACACATCCACGGTGTCTAGCACGTCACCGGCGCTATATGCCTTGTAGGTTTCGAAGAAGCGGAAACCGTAAGTCAGCAGTTTCTGGGATTCGCGGGCACGGGCGCTTTCGGAGGCGGTGCCCATGACCACAGCGATGAGTCGCATGTTGTCTTTCTTGGCGGAAGACACCAGGCAGTAACCGGCTTCGTCGGTGTGGCCGGTTTTCAGTCCGTCTACGGTGGGGTCACGCCATAGCAGCAGGTTACGGTTCTGCTGGGTGATACCGTTGTAGGTGAATTCCTTTTTGGCGTACAAGTCATAGTGGTCGGGGAAATCGCGCACGATAGCCCGGGCCAGAATCGCCATGTCCTTGGCGGTGGTGAAATGGTTTTCCGCCGGCCAGCCGGTGGCATTCATGAAGTGGCTGCTGTCCATGCCCAGACGGTTGGCGTGCTGATTCATGAGGTCGGCGAAGGCATCCTCGGAGCCGGCAATGTATTCGGCCATGGCCACACTGGCATCGTTACCGGACTGGATGATGATGCCGCGCAGCAGGTCCCCCACCGAGACACGGGTACCTTCGCGGACAAACATGCGCGAGCCGCCCATTTGCCAGGCTTGAACGCTGATCGGCGCCATGTCCTTTTCGGCGATGTTGCCTTTTTGCAGCTCTTCTTCGGCAATGTAGGCGGTCATCATTTTGGTCAGGCTGGCGGGCGGCAGACGCTGCTCTGCATTATGTTCGACGATGATCTGGCCGCTGGCGGCATCCATCAGCAGGTAACCCTTGGCTTCGATCTGCGGCGCACGGGGGACCATTTGTGCCTGGGCTTGCAAGGAAAGGGCGGTGCCGAGCAAGGCACAGAGAGCAAAAACGGTAAAGCGGAAAAACTGGGGACGCATGGGTATCCTGCCTGTTGGTTGTCCTTGGATGGTCTCTCTTGGATGGTTCAGGGAATCAGTAATGCGCCGATCGTGTCATGGCGCCGCCCGGGAAAGAGCCCGAAGGGGTAGTTGGACACGAAAAAGGCAAAAAATTCCATAAAGCCATCAAATTGCGTTATGCCATCACTTGATGGCTGCATTCTAGAGGACTGGGGATGGCCTGTTAACCGGGGAAACGGCTGATATGGGCGTTTTCAGGGGCTGACGGGCATGGGGCGGTCAAAACCGGCGTTGGCTACTGTCTCTCGCACTTGCTGGCGCAGCTGGTTGCTCTCGTAGGGGCCGATCCAGACCCGGAACAGGTCGCCGTCAGAGTGCTGTATCCGGGTGTCTACCCCCAGCTGGTTGACAAGTTCCTGTTGCAGTCGCTGTGCGCTGGTTCGGTCTGAGAAGGCGCCTGCTTGCAGGAACAGGCTACCGCCTTTGCTGGCGCCATTGTCGGCGGTGTCCGTTTTGGCGCTGGCGTTGTCGTTCGCTGCTGAAGGAGGTGGACTGTCCAGCGCAGCACGCACGGCCGTGGGCACGGTACTACTGGGGCCATCGGGTTGTTGCTGACTGCTGATTGCTTCGACCCGTACCCGCCCGGTGCCGGATTGCTCTATACCCAGGCGTACCGCAGCGGCCCAGGACAAATCGATGATGCGATCCTCGTGGAAGGGGCCGCGATCGTTGACGCGCACCACCAGGCTTTTGCCGTTATCCAGGTTGGTGACCCGGGCATAGGTGGGCAAGGGCAGGCTGCGATGGGCGGCCGTGAACTGGTACATATCGAACGGTTCACCACTGGAGGTGCGATGGCCATGGAATTTCTGGCCATACCAGGAGGCTTTGCCTTCTGCCACGTAGCCGTCCGCCTGGGGAAGCACCTGATAGGTCTTGCCCCACACACTGTAGGATTGCGGGTTGCCGTAGCGACTGCGGGGTTCCTTTTTGGGCACCGGTTCCGGCAGCCGGGAAACATCCCGGGGCTCTTCCGGCGCGGTGTCCTGCTGCAGGCTGTAGCGGTCCGAGCCTGGCGCATCGTTGTTGACGGCGGGTGGGGCACTGTCGCCAGCGGGCCCCGGAGCGGTGGCGCAGGCCCCGAGGAACGCGGAGGTGATCACGGCACAAGCCAGACGCTTCATTGACTATCCTCCAGTGCGGCCGCCAGTTGTCGTGATAGTTGTAGCACGGCCATGGCGTACAGGCGACTGTGATTGTAGCGGGTAATCACATAAAAATTGTCGGTGGCCAGCCAGAACTCCGCACCGTCGGTGCCTTCCAGATCAAGCAGGGCGACCCGGGTGCTGGCGGGCAGGTCGAAGCAGTATTCGCTGACCAGTCGATCATCGTTGCAGCTGAGCGCAGAGACGCCGGCGTTGTTGGCCTGTGCCAGGGTAAAGGATGGCTTGTACCCTTTTTTGGCCAGCGGCACGTAACCGGCGCCATCCAGGTGTGCTCTGGCGGCTACGGGCAACCCGGGTTTCCAGTTGTGCTCGCTGAAATAGTTGGCAACGGAACCGATGGCATCCACCGGGTTGTTGACCAGATCGGTGACACCGTCATTGTCGAAATCCACCGCATAAGCCTGGTAACTGGTGGGGATGAACTGGCCGTAGCCCATGGCGCCGGCGTAGGAGCCGGTGATGGTTTTGGCATCGATGTGGGCGTTATGCTCCAGTTCGAACAAGGCTTTGAGCTGCTTGCGGAAGAAGCTGCCCCGAGGCGGGTAGTCGTAGCCCAGGGTGGTCAGGGCATCGACCGCTCGGTAGGTGCCCATGTAATCCCCGTAGCGGGTTTCCACTCCGATGATGGCGAGGATGATTTCCCGGGGGATGCCGTAGGTTTGTTCTGCACGGGTCAGGGTGTCGGCGTGGGTGTGAGCGAATTCCACGCCTTTCTGTACCCGGCTCTCCTGCAGGAAAATTTTCTGGTAGGTCGCCCAGGTATGGGTGTGTTCTGCCGGCCGCGCTATGGATTCGAGGATCTTGGGCTGGCATTGCGCACTGCCCAGGACGTCGCGCACCCGGTCTTCGTCCTGCCCCTGGGAAACCAGCTCGGCAATCAGGGTCTTGGCCTGTTCACGCTGCAGGTAGTCGTTGTTTTCCGGGCAGGTATGTTCGGCCTGGGCCGGCAGGGCCGTGAAGGTCAGGGCGGCGGCCACAAGTGTCGAGTAAAGAGTGCCGGAGCAAACAATGCCTGGCATGCATGAATAGAAACGACGCAAAGGGGAATCTCCTGTTTTCATTATTTCCATGGGCTGTGCTGTCGAGGTGAGACGCCCGAAAAACCGGGCGGTCCACTCCCCGCGTTCAGTAACTCATCAGCCGCCGGTGGGTGTGAATCGACATCAACATGCCGAAACTGGCCAGCAGTGTCACAACCGAGGTGCCGCCATAGCTGATCAGGGGCAAGGGAACACCTACGACAGGTAGGAGTCCTGACACCATCCCAATGTTCACGAAAACATAAATAAAAAATGTCATCACCAGGCTGGCGGCAAGAAGCCGGGCAAAGGTGTCCTGGGCCTGCCAGCTGATAAAGAAGCCGCGACCGACAATCACCAGGTACATCATCAACAGGATACTGACGCCAACCAGGCCAAATTCTTCACTGAGTACCGCGAGAATGAAGTCAGTGGACGATTCCGGCAGGAAGTCCAGCCGCGACTGGGTGCCGTCGAGCCAGCCCTTGCCATTGACGCCGCCGGAGCCGATGGCGGTTTTCGACTGGATGATATTCCAGCCGGTGCCACGGGGGTCGGCTTCCGGGTTGAGGAAGGTATCGACCCGGTTACGCTGGTAATCGTGCATCACGAAGAAATACATCAGCGGCGCGGCAGTGACCACAATGATGATCGCCACGGCGATCAGCCGCCAGGAGAGCCCGGCCATGAACAGCACCACCAGCCCGCTGGCCGCGATGAGAATGGCGGTGCCCAGGTCCGGTTGCAGCCCGATCAGCATGGCGGGCACCCCGAGCAACAGCAGGGCGGCAATGACGTCAGTGAGTTTGGGGGGCAGGGTGCGTTCCGTGAAATACCACGCGACCATGGCGGGCACGGCCAGTTTCATGACCTCCGCCGGCTGAAAGCGGCCCGCGCCGGGAATGGAAAGCCAGCGCTGGGCGCCCTTCGCCTCGGTGCCGATGACTAGCACCAGTATCAGCAGCACCAGGCCGATGGAGTAAATCACCGGGGCCCAGAACCGGTAACTGCGGGGTGGAATCTGGGCCAACAGGAATAGCACGGTAAGGCCGGCACCAAAACGAATGCACTGGCGCACCACCAGGTCCATGCTTTCGCCGCCGGCGCTGTAAAGAACGGTGAGCCCGCCGAACATGAGCAGCAACAGGCCGACCAGTAGCGGGGGGTCCAGGTGCAGGCGGACCGCCAGCCCCGGAGACAGGGTGGCCCCGGTCTGGCCGGGCATCTGGCGGATAAATTCGCGCTGGCTCATGGGCGATCCTCTTGATCCGAATCGTCGTCGGCAGTATTGGAGGGGGGGGTGGCCGGGGTGTTGGCGAATACCGGCGGCACCTTCAGTTCTCCCTCTTTATCGAGCAGCCAGGCGTCCATGACCTGGCGAGCCACTGGCCCGGCGGTAGAGCCGCCGTGGCGCCCATTTTCCACCAGCACGGCCACGGCAATGGCCGGCTTTTCCGCGGGTGCAAACGATACCAGCAAGGCGTGGTCCAGCAGGCGCTCTGCCAGCTCGTCCTCGTTATAGGTTTCGTCCTGACCTACCGAGAAGACCTGGGCGGTGCCGGATTTTGCCGCAATGTCGTATTTCGCCCCTGAGGCCATGGCACGTGCGGTGCCGCCGAGCTCGGTGACACCGACCATGGCTTCGGTCATTTTTTCCCAGTTGTCCTGATCATTCAGAACGATGTCGGTTCGTTCCACTGGCTGGTGGTCGCCTGCCAGGGTAGGAATGACCTGCTTGCCGTGGCTGGCCATGATCGCCGTGGCGTTGGCCAGTTGCAGCGGCGTCGCCAGGACAAACCCCTGACCGATACTGGCGTTGATGGTGTCGCCGTGGAACCAGGGACGGCCGCGGGCTGCCTTTTTCCATTGTTTGGAGGGCATGATGCCACTGGATTCGTTGTAGAGATCGATACCGGTGGGTTGGCCCAGGGAAAACTGGTTCATGTAACGGTGCATGCGCTCGATGCCCAGTTTGAACCCCATGTCGTAGAAGTAGGTATCACAGGATTGCACCACCGCCAGGCGCAGATCCACCCGGCCGTGGCCCCAGCGTTTCCAGTCACGGTAGCGGTGAGGATCGTTTTCCAGCTGATAGTAGCCGGGATCAAAAATAGTGCGTTCCCAGTTGGTCACCCCGGCATCCAACCCGGCGAGCCCGTACATGGGCTTGATGGTGGAGCCGGGGGGATAGCGCCCCTGCAAGGCCCGGTTGAACAGCGGGTTGTCATGGTCGTTGCGGTAGGCGGAGTAATCCTTGTAGGAAATCCCGGTGACGAACAGGTTGGGGTTGAAGCCCGGGCGGCTGACGAACGCCAGCACGCTGCCATCACGGGGATCAATGGCGACCACGGCGCCGCGACGCTCGCCGAGGGCATCGTAGGCGGCCTGCTGTACCCGCATGGAGAGGCGCAAGCGCAAAGGTTTGCCCGGCACCGGTGCCTGTTCTTCCAGCACGCGCAAAATTCGGCCACGGGCATTGGTTTCCACCTGCCGATAGCCCACCTCACCGTGCAGGGTGTCTTCGTAGAAGCGTTCGATGCCGCTGCGCCCGTAGAAATGCGTGCCGGCATAGTTACGTTGCTGGTCCAGCGTCATGGCGTCCAGGTCCTGGACGTTGATTCGGTTCACGTAGCCCAGCACGTGGGAAAACAGAATGCCGTGGGGATAGTGGCGAATCGGGTCAGCGGAGATGCGAATGCCTGCCAGCCGGTGCTGGTTGACCACCAGACGGGCAATTTCCTCTTCCGTGAGCCGGCCACGTAGCGGCACCGGTTCCCAGGGGCGGCGGGCGGTGCGGCGGCGCTTCTCGAAACGCTCCCGGTCGCCTTCATCCAGCTCAATCAGGTTGCCCAGCTCGATCAGCAGCTGATCCAGGTCTCCGGCCTGCTCAATGATGATTTCCAGGGAAAAGTCGGGACGGTTATCGGCAAGGATTTCCCCGTGGCGGTCGGTAATCAGCCCGCGGGGCGGGGCCACGGCCTGGGTTTGAACCCGGTTATTGTCACTGAGGGTGGTATAGCGGTTATGTTCGATGACCTGTAACCAGATCATGCGCCCAATCAGTATGCCAGTAAGCAGCAGCACCAGAAAAACGCCCACGACAAGGCGCACGCTGAAAATGCGCTGTTCGTGGTGATGGTCTTTCAGCGTTAATGGTCGGCGCATGTTGGCGTCTGTGTGAGGCGATAACGATCAGCGATGATAGGGGTGCCCGGTCAGTAGCGTCCAGCCCCGGTACAGCTGTTCTGCCAGCAGCACGCGGACCAGAGGGTGTGGCAATGTCAGGTTCGAGAGGCTCCAGCACTCATGTGCGCTGGCTGACAGTTGCGGGCACAGGCCATCGGGGCCGCCTACCAGCAATACCAGATCCTGGCCCACGTCTTTCAACTCGCCCAGTTTACGGCTAAGTGCAGGGGTGTCCAGGGCTCGACCGTTGACTTCCAGTGCCACGATTTTTGCGCCGGGGTATTTCTCTACACGTTTACGCAGAACATCCGCTTCCGCGCGAATCTGGCTGCCGGCATCGCCTTTGCCGCGTTTGGGCATGGGGATCTCTTCCAGCGTCAGGCGCATGTCCGGGGGCATGCGCTTCTGGTATTCGTTGTAGCCTTCGGTCACCCAGGCGGGCATGCGGGTGCCGATGGCCAGCAGAACAATGCGCATGGATTACGAGTCTTGCTGTTGGTCGCGGTCCGGGTGGTGCTGGGGGTTCTTCCACAGCCGTTCCAGGTCATAGAACTCGCGGGTGGCGGGTAACATCAGATGAACAATCACATCGCCCAGGTCCACCAGAATCCACTCGCCGGTGTTTTCCCCTTCGGTTCCAATGGGCGGGAAGCCGGCGTTCTTGGCCGCATCGGTCACGCTGTCGGCCAGGGCTTTCACATGGCGGTTGGAGGTGCCGCTGGCGATAACCATGTTGTCCGCGACACTGGTGATTTCACGCACATCCAGTGGAGTGATGTTTTGGGCTTTGACTTCTTCCAGGGCGTCGATGACCAGTTGCAGTAGCGGGGTGTCAGCGCTCATGGGGCCTCATGATTGATTAAAGGGAGTAAGTTTCGCCACATTATACAGGTCGTGGCGGTGAATATGCGTAATCACGGCGTCATCCAGTGCCGGGCAGCGCCCTTTTTCTGCCAGGGCCTGACGAATGGCGGTGGCAGAGACGTCCAGAAAGGGCCGTTTGAGCATGAGGCGCAGGCCGCAGGGCTGCTGTGCCAGGCCCTGGGCATCGGTTTCTGGAAACGCTTCCAGAACGGCATCGTCCGCCAGCGGGCTGTCCGGACGGGGGACCACGGCCAGGTGGCACAGGGCGGTGTAGTCGCGCCACTGGTGCCACTGGTGCAGGCTGGCAAAACTGTCGGCACCAATCATGAACACCAGTGGCCGGTTTGGGTGCTGATCCCGAAAATGCTGCAGGGTGGCCAGGCTGTAGCTGGGGCCCGGCTGGGCCAGTTCCCAGCCATCCGGGTGTAGATGCGGGTGCTCGGCACAGGCCAGCTCCAGCATACGCAGGCGCTGCTCGCCGCTGGCCAGGGGCTGCGGTCGATGCGGCGGCACGGCATTGGGAAGCAGATGCACAGGGGCACCATCAAGCACTCTGGAGACGGCTCGGGCGGCACTGATATGCGCCCGGTGAACCGGATCAAAGGTGCCGCCGAAGAGAACCAGAGGCCGGACGCCAGATGCCGGATGCCCGACGTTATGCAAAACACGCCTCCGTGTTTGACGTTAGGCGTCCGGCATCCGGCGTCTGGCGTTTACAACCGTATATGCCCATCACCCAGCACTACCCACTTCTGGCTGGTCAGCCCTTCCAGGCCCACTGGGCCGCGGGCATGGATTTTGTCGGTGGAAATACCGATTTCCGCACCCAGGCCGTATTCGAAACCGTCGGCGAAGCGGGTGGACGCGTTCACCATCACCGAGCTGGAGTCCACCTCGGTGAGGAAGCGGCGGGCCAGGGTGTAGTTCTCGGTGATGATGGCTTCGGTATGGCCCGAGCTGTAGCGGTTGATGTGCTCGATGGCTTCATCAATGTCCTTGACGATTTTCACCGCCAGCACTGGTGCCAGGTATTCCTCTTCCCAGTCGGCTTCCGTGGCCACCTGGATATCGGTCACGCCCACGCTTTCCAGAAGATCACGGGTCTGCTCGCAACCACGGAGCTCCACGCCTGCCTGCCGGTATTGGGCGGCCAGTTCAGGGAGAACCTGCTGGGCGATGGCATTGGCCAGCAGCAGGGTTTCGGTGGTGTTGCAGGTGCCGTAACGCTGGGTTTTGGCATTGAAGGCCACGCTGATCGCCTTGGCGATATCCGCCTGCTCATCAATGTAGGTGTGGCAGTTGCCATCCAGGTGCTTGATGACCGGCACGCGGGCGTCGTTGCTGATGCGCTCAATCAGGCCCTTGCCACCCCGGGGCACAATGACGTCCACATATTCGGGGTGGGTGATCAGCTCGCCAACGGCGGCGCGGTCGGTGGTCTCTACCACCTGGACGGCGGCTTCCGGCAGGCCGGTGGCGCGCAGGCCTTCGCGGATGCATTCAGCGATGGCCTGGTTGGCATTGATGGCTTCGGAGCCGCCCCGCAGGATGGCTGCATTGCCGGATTTCAGGCACAGGGCGGCGGCATCGATGGTCACATTCGGGCGAGACTCGTAAATGATGCCGATGACTCCCAGCGGTACACGCATTTTGCCGACTTGAATACCTGACGGGCGGTAGGCCAGGTCGGTGATCACACCGATCGGGTCAGCCAGGCCGATAATTTGTTCCAGACCTTCCACCATGCCGTCGAAACGGTCTGCTGTCAGAGCCAGGCGGTCCAGCAGGGCGGCGTCCAGGCCGTTGCTGCGGCCGGCGTCCAGGTCTTTTTCGTTGGCGCGCAAAATGGCGTCGCGGTGGTCGCGCAGGGCGTTGGCGATGGCGGCTAGCGCCTTGTCTTTGTCGCCGGAGCTGGCGCGAGCCATGGCCCGGGAGGCCTGACGGGCCTGCTCGCCCAGGCGTTGCATGTATTGCTGGATATCCATAATTGTCTGCGGTCAGTTCTCTGCGTTCGATCTGTTGGTGTCTTGCGAGCGGTGAAGCGTTACCTCGCCATTGTGCGGCATAACACCGCTCGGCAGGTAGGGGAAATCCGGTGTTCAGTGGGCCGCTGGCCCCATAGGTTGGATCAGCGGCCAGCCGAGACTGATTTTCGCGCCCGCCAAAGGCGGCATTATAGCGACAACTGGTGCTTTACGCTTGCTCACAAATGGTGAAGAATTGAAATCCTTTGCTACACAGATGCCGTTAAATGGCTGATTTCATTGGTACGTTTGTGCCATTTTGTGTGGTGCAGTTAATGACAGGAACAATACTGTCATAGGTAAAAAGAGAGATCGGCGCCGGGTGCGGACGCTACATAAAACAAGAACAATGTGGGCCAAATGGAGCCAATTACTATGGGCTTTCAGTATCAGGAGTACACCCGTTCCGGGATCAAGGCCGATGCGATTCAACTGTGGGTCGGCAAGTGGCGCATCGATTACCTGGCATTCTCCAGTCCTGCCAACGCACACAAGCCGCCATTGTTGGTGGTAGGCGGGGCTTTCCAGAACTTCACCTCCTACAAGTATTGCGTAGAACGCATCTACGAGGACTTCCCCGTTATCTTGGTGGACTTGCCGTCGCTGGGTAACAACACCCAGATCGCCCCGGATTTGAGCATGGAAGACCTGGCCGATCTGCTCTATGAGTTCAGCTTGCAATCCGGCCTGAGAAAGGTCCATCTGATGGGATTGTCGCTGGGCTCGGCGATTGCCAGCACCTTTGCCTACAAATACCCGCAAGCCACCGACAAGCTGATTGTGGCGGGGATCGTGACGCGCCCGCGCAAGAGCTGGCGCATGCTGGTGGAAGAATCCGTGCGGGTGCTGGAGCAGGGGCGCATGGATGAGTTCAGCCAGGCAGTGGTGCTGTATCTGGTCAACTACGACCGCATGGACGACACTGGCATCAGCCCCACGGCCCGCAAGCTGTTCTACCGCCAGATGAAGCGTTTGTCGGATAACGAGTGCGAGCGTTACAAGATTAACGGTCGGCGTTTGTTGTCTGTGGAAGGGCTGCTTGGTTACCCGGAATGCGACACCCTGGTTACCACCGGTGAGTTCGACAGTTTTACGTTGCCATGGGAAAACGCCTCCTTTGCGGAAAATTGTCCCAATGCCCAATTTACCTTGATCAAGGGGGCCGACCACCTGCCGCAGCTGGAAAAGCGTGAAGTGTCCCTCGACCTGTTTTCGACCTTCCTGCGCGGAGAAACCCTGGAAAACGTGGAGGGCATTCGCCGCTTCAGCAAAGGGGAATACAGCCAGATCGAGCGCCGTCGAGCTGAGCGCCTGGTGCCGTGTAATAACCATGGGCATGTCACCAGCGAATCCCGGGTGGGAGACCGGTTTCGTTTCAACAAGCCAGTCACTGTCGTGGATATCAATTTCTTCGGTTGTCTGTTGAAACTGGATGAACCGGGTTTTTCCCTGGCAGATCACGCGCGCGACTGCACCTTGTATATGGAGAGCCCGGAGCTGAAGCTGGAGTTGCTGGTGTTCGATTATGACGGTGCGGGTTATCTGCGCTGTTTGTTCAAGCACGGCAATATTCAGGCTGCGGAGCGGTTTACCCAGTTACTGAAGCAGGGTGAATATTTTTTGCGTCGTGACCAGGATGAAAAAGTGCGGCGAATCTACGGGTAGTCTGAAAACGTTTTCTTTTCTGCCTCCATAAAAAAAACCGGCATTTAATGCCGGTTTTTTTTATGGAGAGAGCGGTGCATCTCAAGCCGATACCACGCCTTCCAGAATTCGCACCATGGGATTGCCCCGGGTTTGAGGAATGGGGAGTTGGTCGTAATAGTTGGCCGGGTTGTGAATTTTCAGGTCGTCGAAACCCAGTGTTTTAAAGTGGCCGATGGCTTCGTCGTCGGCGTGAAAGTGGAAGCCGACCTGGCTGCGCGACACCGCGCCCAGCATGTTGCCGAGCACTTTCAGGGTGCGGTAGAAGGGCATGCCGCGATAGAGGGGGTAGTTGTCGGTGAGGTATGTGCCCTGAGGAAAGGCTTGCAGGGCGACGGCCAGTTTTTTCCAGAATTCTGAAATGACGTCCAGCGGGAAGTAATTCACCAGCCCTTCGGTAATCACCACCACGGGTTTGCTGTGGTCCAACTGATCGAGCACATGTGCCAGGCCCAGTTCGCCGTCTTCGGCGAAAATATTGATAGGCAACACCCGGTGACGTTCACTGAGCACATCATGTTCCTGCAGCAACTGTTTCTTGCGATGCGCCATATCGGGAAGGTCGGTTTCCAGATAAGTCAGCTGCGGATACTGCTGGCAGAAACGATGTCCCCGTGGCGACAGGCCGCAGGCAATCTCGACGACTTGAGTCACGCCTGCTTCGATAAGCTGGTGTAGGCGGTGATCAATCAAGTGGTGCCGCTGCAGCAGAAAGGTGCGGATGTTGCCGCCGACAATACGCCGCCCGATAAACTCGAAGGGTGCCAGCGCCCCATACAGGAAGGCTCCACCGCGAGTGTGGAAAAACGGGGCGGAAATGCCGTCACGGGTCCAGACATGGCCGGTGTACAGGGCAGTAAAACTGATGGAGGAAGTATCGCGTGGTTCGCTCATTGTTGTTCTGGCCTGACAAAAAAGAAGACGAACAGGCTAGCAGAATGTTGCCATTGGTGGGTGGCATATTGTGCCAATCCTACGAGCTACGATCGTTGGGTAGAGAAAGGTTAGAAAGTTCCCAAGACCTCGGCATTTCTACGAAGCCGCTGTAGGAGTACCTCTTGAGGTGCGAACCGCGCTTGCGCGGAAATCGCCCGTAGGGCGATCAGGAATCTCAGAACTCGACAGGTTTCAGAAAGAACGGCGGATAGATTTTGGCCTTTCTTGCCTCGCTACGCTCTGTTCGTCCCTCAAGAGGAGCGCCTGCAGATAGGCTCCAGCCTGGCAGCGCGGCGTCCTGTAGGGCTTCATGAGGCACAGGGCCTTCTCCGTGTTGCTGCTTGAAGCTTGTCGCTTGCAGCTGTCTTTTTTACCGTTCCATGCTACGAGGTAGCGGGTGTCCAGCCAGGCGCAGGGCCAGGGAAGTGATGTGTTTCCAGGGATCGCCCTTGGCCATTCCCTTGACGCACTGGTCGGCACGGATGGCGCTGGCCTGGGCGATGCGCAATTGTTGCGGGTTAAGGCGCTGGGCCTGGTTTTGCATGGCGCGTACCCGCTGTGGAGGCAAGCGCGGGGGCGGCCCGCCGCCGAGCATGCCGTCGAGCAGGCGGATGTCGCGGCTCAGGGCCCACAGCAGCACCGGGGGCTCCACGCCTTCGGCGCGCAGGGTCTGGATAATGTGCATGACGCGCTGGCTGTCACCCTGCGCGGTGGCCTCGGTGAGGTCGAAGGGCGAGTAGCGACTGGAGTCGCCCACCGCTTGCTGAACGTCTTCCGGGCCGACCTGGCCGTCTTCTACCAGTAAAGCCAGCTTGTCCACTTCCTGGGCGGCGGCCAGCAGGTTCCCTTCACTGCGCTCAATCAGCAGGGCCAGGGCATCTTCGTTGGCGCGCAGGCCACGGCTGGTGAGGCGTTCCTGCAGCCAGTTGCGCAAGCCTTTCCCTTCAACTGGCCAGACTTCGATCACGGCACCCATTTCATCCACGGCTTTGACCCAGGCACTATTCCAGTCCTTGCGGCGGTCCAGCCGTGAGCAGCGGATCAATAACAGGGTGTCACTACTGGCTCCGCCTTTCAGGCCGGCGAGCACATCGCGAAGAATCTGGCTGCCGGTCTTGTCCGGGCGTTTATCGTTGAGTACCAGTTCAAGAATGCGGCGGCCGCCGAACAGGCTCATGCTTTGCGATTCGTTGAGCAGGGCGTTCCAGTCGATACCGGTATCACTGGAAAAACGCTGGCGTTCGTCAAAACCCTGGTCGCGGGCTGCCCGGCGCAGGTCGTCAAGCAGTTCTCCCTGTTGCAGCGGCTCATCGCCGGCCACCAGATAGACGGGCAGCATTGTCGCGGACAGATGCTTGCCAAGCTGCTCAGGACGCAGGCGCATCAGTAGGTCTCCCACCCCTTGGACGCCACGGCGATCTGGTTGATCAGCCGGAAAGTCATGTCTTCATACAGATCTTCACGGACCAGTTGCTCTTCGTCGGAAGAGGCGGTGGCATTTTCCGGGTACCAGGGCAGGCTGCGCAGGGCCATCATGCGTTTGGGGGTGGTCAGCAGAGCGCCGGTTTTTACATCGCGCAAGTGCCAGTAGAGGGTGTAGCGCAATTCGATTTCCGCCTGGCGGCCCTGATCATCCACCGCAGAGGTGCGGCGCATCCACTCTTCATCATCAATGATCAATTCGTAGGGGGATTCTTTGTGCACCAGTACGCCCTGATTTTCCAGTTCGTCTTCCAGGCTGTAGTTCAGCTCCGTGCTGGCGCCAACAAGGGTCAGGCTTTCCATGGTGGGCACGCTGGTGGCGCCGCGTAGCTGCCAGCCGCAGGCCGTGATCAGCAAGGTGAGAAGCAGGGTGGTAATGGCGTTAACGGTAACCCTCATGGTACGCGTGCTCTCTCGGTTGTCTGGCGGGCTGGCGGAGATGGCCTGTGGCCATTTCCGCCCTACGGTATCCGCTGCATTGCAGTGCGCTCAGTTGGCGACGATGTTAACCAGTTTACCCGGCACCACGATCACTTTGCGCACTGTTTTACCTTCGGTGAATTTCTGCACATTGGGCTCGTCCATCGCCAGGGCTTCCACTGATTCCTTGTCGGCGTTGGCGGGCACATGCAGCTTGGCGCGGACCTTGCCATTCACCTGTACCACCAGTTCGATGCTGTCTTTCACCAGCGCGCTTTCGTCCACGGTGGGCCAGCGGGCATCAATCACTGCCTCTTCATGACCCAGGGCCTGCCACAGGCTGTGGCCCGCATGGGGGATGATGGGGGCCAGCAACAGCACGGCCGCTTCCAGGGCTTCGTGTTTTACCGCGGCGCGGTTGTCACTGTTAGCGTCAAACTTGCTGACTTCATTGATCAATTCCATCACCGCGGCAATGGCCGTGTTGAAGGTGCTGCGGCGACCATAGTCGTCGCTGACTTTCTGGATGGTTTCGTGGGTCTTGCGGCGCAAGGCCTTGCCTGCGTCGTCCAGTACGTTCAGGTCCAGTGTGCCGGCATTACCGGCTTCCACATGTTCGGCCACCAGGCGCCACAGGCGCTTGATAAAGCGGAAGGCGCCTTCCACGCCAGCGTCGTTCCATTCCAGAGATTGCTCCGGCGGCGCGGCAAACATCATGAACAGGCGCACGGTGTCGGCGCCGTATTCTTCGATCATTTGCTGCGGGTCCACGGTGTTGCCCTTGGACTTGGACATCTTGGCGCCGTCTTTGAGCACCATGCCCTGACACAGCAGTTGCTTGAAGGGCTCGTCGCAATTCACCAGCCCGGTATCGCGTAGCAACTTGTGGAAGAAGCGCGAGTAGAGCAGGTGCAGGATGGCGTGCTCGATGCCGCCGATGTACTGGTCCACGGGCAGCCAGTAATTGGTGGCGGCCGGGTCCAGCATGGCGGTGTCGCTCTGCGGTGAGCAGTAGCGTGCGTAATACCAGCTGGACTCCATGAAGGTGTCGAAGGTGTCGGTTTCACGCAGGGCGGGCTGACCGTTGAAGGTGGTCTTGGCCCACTCCGGGTCGGCCTTGATGGGGCTGTTGACGCCGTCCATTTCCACATCGGTGGGCAGCACCACGGGCAGCTGATCTGCCGGGGTCGGGTGCAGTTCTCCGTCTTCGGTTTCCACCATGGGGATGGGTGCGCCCCAGTAACGCTGACGGGAGACACCCCAGTCGCGCAGCCGGTAGTTCACTTTCTTTTCGCCCAGAGAACGTTCGCTCAGCCAGTTGGCGATGGCGTTGAAGGCGTCGGCAGAGGACAACCCATCGAATTCACCGGAATGCACCAGGGTGCCTTTTTCGGTGAAGGCTTGCTGGGCCAGATCGATCTGCTCACCGTTGGCGGGTTCAATTACCTGGGTGATGGGCAGGCCGTACTTCTGCGCAAATTCGAAGTCGCGCTGGTCGTGGGCGGGCACCGCCATCACCGCGCCGGTGCCGTAGCCCATCAGCACGAAGTTGGCGACCCATACCGGCACCGCTTCACCGCTGATCGGGTGGGTGGCGGTGAGGCCGGTGTAGATGCCTTTCTTTTCCATGGTCGCCATGTCGGCTTCGGCGGTCTTGGTGTTCTGGCATTCTTTGACGAAGTCGGCGACTTCGTGGTTGGCCGCCGCCGCTTTTTGCGCCAGCGGGTGGCCGGCGGCCACCGCCACATAGCTCACGCCCATGAGCGTGTCCGGGCGGGTGGTATAAACGCGCAGGGAGTCTTCTCCTTCAATGGAGAAGTCCAGCTCCACCCCTTCAGAGCGGCCGATCCAGTTGCGCTGCATGGTTTTGACCTGCTCCGGCCAGCCATCCAGCTGATCCAGATCATTAAGCAGCTCGTCGGCGTAGTCGGTGATCTTGATAAACCACTGGGGAATTTCCTTCTGTTCCACCAGAGCGCCGGAGCGCCAGCCACGGCCATCAATGACCTGCTCGTTGGCCAAGACGGTTTGGTCTACCGGGTCCCAGTTCACTGTGGACATTTTCCGGTACACCAGCCCTTTCTCGTACAATTTGGTGAAGAACCACTGTTCCCAGCGATAATATTCCGGCGTACAGGTGGCCAGTTCCCGGTCCCAGTCGTAGCCGAAGCCCAGGCGCTGTAGTTGCCCGCGCATGTAGTCGATGTTCTCGAAGGTCCACTTGGCCGGGGCCACCTTGTTCTTGATCGCCGCGTTTTCCGCCGGCAGGCCGAATGCATCCCAGCCCATGGGCTGCAGCACGTTTTTGCCCTGCATGCGCTGGTAACGGCTGACCACATCGCCGATGCTGTAATTGCGCACGTGGCCCATGTGCAGGCGGCCAGACGGATAGGGAAACATGCTCAGGCAATAGAATTTTTCCTTGCCGGCATCCTCGGAGACCTTGAAGCTTTGATTATCATCCCAGTACTGCTGGGCTTGGGCTTCGATCTGATCGGGGCGATACTGTGCGTCCATCGGCTCTCTTTTCTTGATCATAAAAACAAACGGGAACAGGGCGACCTTGGGGAACATCCCGGCCGTGAAGGGGACATAGGATACATGAGCTTAGCCCGGATTTCTCAGTGCGCGGGTGTCCATATGCGCAATCTTAACGATAAATACCGCAGGCGTGGGCGCCTGCCGGGTGTGGATGTGGTGAGGTCCCGCCCATGGTGCTGACCTACCTGATGCTGCTGGTGCTGGTGGGGGCCAGCCTGCCGGCGGTGGTGCGCAGTTTCTTGCCGCCCTTGCCGCGCCGGATTACCGGCATTACCCCCCAGGCGGTGGTGGTGCTGGGCGCCGGTCGGCGCCAGCGCAATGGCCGATTTTTCCTGACTACCCGTGGGCTGCGGCGGTTGAAGCTGGCGGCGGAACTGGCCCACGAGCACGGCTTGCCGCTACTGGTCAGTGGCGGTATCAGCCAGACCCCCATGCACGACAACGAGCCCAGTGAAGCGGACCTGATGGCCAAACAGGCCCTGCGCCGCTGGCCGACGCTCAATGTGATCAAGGAAACTCGCAGTCGCACTACCTGGGAAAACGCTTGCTATAGCAGTGAGTTGTTGGCCGAGCGAGGCATGGATGAGGTGATGCTGGTCAGCGACCGTGCTCACTTGCCCCGGGCCCTGTTGTGTTTCCAGAGTCAGGGCGTGCTGGCCCAGGCGGCGTGGAGCAAGCGATTGCCGAAGCAGGAGTGGTTGCCTTCGGCGGGAGCCTTATCCATGGTGCCGGAGATCTGGTACGAGTGGCTGGCGCTGGTGTGGTATCACGTTCGCTATTTGTGAGGGATGGATGCCTAACGCCAAATGCCGGATGCCAAACGCCCAAGAGAAAACCTGAAACCCCGGGGAATGTTAGAGACGTCTGACCTGTCAGGCGTCAGGTGTCGTGCGTACTCCCCCCAGTGCCTCCACCGCCTGATACTGGCTGAGAAATACCTGGCCGCTGAGCACGCTCAGCAGGTCGGTTTTTTTCAGGCGGTCCATCACCGGGCCTTTCACTTCCGATAAATGCAGGCTGACGCCGGCATCTTTCAATCGTTGATTCAGGCTTTCCAGGCTTTCCACTGCACTGGCGTCCAGGTGGTTGATGGCGGAGCACATCAGCACCACATGGTCGACGCCCGGGCGGGCCATGGCGCGGTCGTAGAGCAGATCTTCCAGGGGCCGGGCATTGCCGAAATAGAGTGACTCATCCACCCGAATGGACAGTATCTGATCGCTGACAATGGCGTCGTGGCGATCGATATTGCGGAAATGCTGGGTGCCGGGTACCTGTCCCACTTCGGCCACATGGGGCTGGCTGGTGCGCCACAGAAACAGGGCAACGGACAGCCCCACGCCGATGAGCAGGCCGGTTTGTACATTGATTAGTAGCACGCCGAGCAAGGTGGCCAGCATGGCGACGCTGTCAGGGCGGCTGTATTGCCACAGGTGACGAATTTCGCCCAATTCGATCAGTGGAATAATGCCAACCACGATGATCGCAGCCAGGGTCGCCAGGGGCAGGGCGTGAAACAGCCCGGTAAAAAACAGGGCCACCAGCGCAATGCCGATACCGGTAAGCAAGCCGGTCATGGGGGTGCGGGCGCCGGCGTCGAAGCTCACCGTGGTGCGGGAAAAACTGCCGGTCACTGCGAAGGAGCCGGACAGGCCGCTGGCCAGGTTGGCCAGCCCCAGGCCCATCAGCTCCCGGTTGGGGGAAATGCGTTCACGGCGGCGCGCGGCCAGTGCCTGGGCCAGGGAGATGGATTCCACAAAGCCGATCAGTGCGAGCAACAGTGCGGGAGTGATCAGGGTTTTCCAGTGGCCCCAATCCATTCGCGGAGCGGACAGATGAGGCAGGCCACTGGGGATACCGCCGACAATGGCGAGCCCGCGCTGTTCAAGATGGAAGAAAAACGCCAGGACGGTGGTGATCAGCACGGCCAGGATGGGGCCGGACTTGCCCAGAAAGGCGCTGAGCCAGCCGGGCAGGGGGCTGCGTTTGAGCGGGCCGGCCAGTTGTTTGGGTATCAGCAGGCAGACGATGGCGATGGTGCTGATGCCCACGGTGAGCCAGTGGCTGTGGTTGAGCTGGGCAAGCAAGCTGCGTCCCAGTTGCAGCACGTTTTCGCCGTCGGCCTCGATGCCCAGCAGGTGTTTGAGCTGGCTGCCGGCGATCAAAATGGCGCAACCGCTGACAAAGCCGATGATGACCGGGTGACTGAGCAAATTGGTGAGCCAGCCGAGGCGCAGTACAGCCATGGCTATCAGGAAAACCCCGGAGAGCAGGCCCATACCGATGGCGGCCTGGATGAACAGTTGCGGATCGCCCTGGGCCAGGGCGCCGGCGGCGGAAGCGGTGATCAGTGAGGTCAGTGCTGCAGGCCCAACGGACAGGCTGCTGCTGGTGCCGAACAGGCCATAAAGGATCAGTGGCAGCATGCTGGCATAAAGCCCGGTTTCCGGGGGCATGCCGGCGAGCAGGGCGTAGGCCAGCCCCTGGGGCACCAACAAAATGGTGACGATGACAGCGGCCAGACCGTCTCCGGCCGCGTCGGCGCGGGTGTAGCGAGCCAGCCATTCGCTGGCAGGCAGCCAGCGCAACAGGTGCAGGGCTCGCGGCATATTACTGGCCCCGGCGCTGGTCGAGCCGCTCCGCCAGGGCGCTCAGGTCGTACCCGGCCTGTTCGGCGGTGGCGAGAATGCTGCCGTTGTCCTGCTCGGTGGCCTGGGTCAGCGCCCACAGGGTGGTGCTGCGCGTACCGGTGCGGCAGAAGGCCAGTACCGGTGTTTCGGCCAGGGATACGATGGCGTCGAAGCCGTCGATATCGGTTTCGGCAATGTTGGTGCCCACCACCGGTTGATGGGCGTAGGCAAGCCCGGCGGCTTCCGCGGCCACGGCCATTT
Source organism: Alcanivorax sp. HI0044 (assembly GCF_001634945.1). Lineage (NCBI taxonomy): Bacteria > Pseudomonadati > Pseudomonadota > Gammaproteobacteria > Oceanospirillales > Alcanivoracaceae > Alcanivorax > Alcanivorax sp. HI0044. Next base: position 2,126 of record NZ_LWEZ01000698.1, on the reverse strand, counting down.
CGTTGCTGCTGGGTTGGTCGGCGGCTTCCCCGTCGGGGCGGTTGTTGAGCACCATCTTGAAACCGGCAGCGGCAACGGCGGGCATGTCTTCTGGCAGCAATTGCGCAGATACGGACAGGTCGTCATTGAGTTTGTTGAAATCGGTCATGGTTCAGCCTTTTCTGGGAAATGGTTGTCGATGACGCGCTAGCTTACGCATTTGTGGCTCTGTCCTCATCCGTTGCCTGTTCGGCGCCGAGCGTGTTGAGCGGAATTTTCAGGTATTGGACGCCATTGTCTTCTGCTGCTGGGAGGTGGCCGGCGCGCATGTTGACCTGTACCGAGGGCAGAATCAGACGGGGCATCTCCAGGGTGGCATCGCGGGCTTCGCGCATGCTGACAAAGTCGTCTTCGCTGGTGCCTTCGTGGACATGGATGTTGTGCTGGCGCTGTTCGCCGACGGTGGTTTCCCAGATGAGTGACTGACGACTGTCCGGCAGATAGTCGTGGCAGAGGAACATGCGGGTCTGGTCTGGCAGCACCAGCAACTTTTGGATTGAGTGATACAGGGTTCGGGCATCGCCACCGGGGAAGTCGCAACGGGCGGTGCCGTAGTCGGGCATGAACAGGGTATCGCCCACGAAAACCGCATCGCCAATCACATGGCTCATGCAGGCCGGCGTGTGGCCAGGGGTGTGGATGGCGCGGGCGTCGATGCTGCCTACCTTGTAGTGCTCGCCGTCCTTGAAAAGGTGGTCGAACTGGCTGCCATCCCGGGCGAACTCTGTCCCGGCATTAAATACCTTGCCGAAGGTGTCCTGCACTGTGCAGATATGCTCGCCAATGGCCAGCTGGCCACCCACCTGCTGCTGGATCCACGGCGCTGCAGACAGGTGGTCCGCATGGACATGGGTTTCCAGTAACCAGTCCACCGTCAGATTGTTTTGCTTGATGTGATCAACAATGCGTTGCGCGCTGGAATGGCTGGTGCGCCCGGCATTGGCATTGTAATCCAGCACCGAGTCCACGATGGCGCAGTGACGGGTTGCCGGGTCGGCAACCACATAACTGACTGTGTTGGTGTCCTGGTCAAAAAAGGCGGTGACGTCGGGGCGCAGCATGGCTACCTCCAATAGCGGGATTTCATCATCCTTTTATAGGAGGTGCAGGGCTGAATGTCAATTTTGATATAAGCTTATATCAAAATGAAATATATTGGTTGTTACTTGTTCCTCAGCATGAATCCCAGCCCGATCAGCAGTCCCGAGAGTAGCAGCCAGGGCCACACGCCGGTGCTCATGAACGGGGTGATGCCGGTGCGTGGGTGGTATTCGCTGTAGAGCACATCACGGGTGAACTGGGGCAGGGCATCGATGACCTGGCCGTGGTGATCAATGACGGCGGTGACGCCGTTGTTGGTCCCCCGCAGCAGCCAGCGGCCGGTTTCTGCGGCGCGCATGCGGGCCATCTGGAAATGTTGCAGGGGGCCGGCAGAGGTACCGAACCAGGCATCGTTGCTGATGGTCAGCAGCACATCGGCATCATGGCTGCGGGTGGCCACCTGTTCCGGGTAGAGAATTTCGTAGCAAATAAACGGCGCCACGGTGTGGCCCAGGGCGGTCAGATTCGGTTGCTGTGGGCTGCCGGGTGTAAAGCCGGACATGGGCAAATCAAAGAACGGAATCAGCCCGCGGATCAGCGACTGCATGGGCACATATTCGCCGAACGGGACCAGCTTCTGTTTGTGGTAGACGCGCGGGTTGCCGTCACCGGGATCAAGCGGGATGGAGGCGATGCTGTTGTGGTAGGTCACGCCGCTATCGCTGGCCGCCCGCCAGGGAACGCCGGTGATGAAGCCGCCGTGGCGTTCGGCAATCTGTTGACCTTCCTGCTCCAGGAATCCGGATACGTTCTGGTAGAAATTGGTGAGCGCGGATTCCGGCCAGATTACCAGGGTGTCGGCGGGAATAGCCTGGGTCAGCTCCTGATAGATTTGCTGGGTCCGCTCACGCATGGACAGCTGCCATTTGATGTCCTGCGGGATGTTGCCCTGCACCAGCGCGACTTTCTGGGGGGGGGCGTCGGGCGCTGTGAACGACAAGGTGTGGGACACAGCGGTGAGTACCAGCAGGGCACAGGCTGCGGCC
>NZ_LWEZ01000697.1:0-735 GCF_001634945.1 Alcanivorax sp. HI0044 | reverse complement strand
TATCTTCAAACTCCCCCATCACATCAAAACCGTGGAGCTTGCCACTCTGGTAACCCAGGCGGGTACGCAGGGTCAGCGCCTGGCCGTCTTCAGTGAAGGCATCACTGTTCACTTCTTCATAACGCAGGCGCATGTTCAGCAGCGGTGTGCCGTCTTTCAGTGCGGTAATGAATGCATCGTCTTCCGCGCTGGCGGTCCCCGTAAAGCCCAGCGTGGAGAGAATGACGCCGGCGGCAATGGCAGAATGTTTCATGGTTTTCTTCCTCACCTTAGTGTGTTTTATCGCTCTCGTTTCGGAAAACGCCTATCTTTGAAGGCGGTGTGCTCACGCCTGCCCCCTTTATCCCAGGCATAAAAAAACGCCCATGGAACAACGCCGCCGTTGACGACATTCCATGAGCGTCTTTGCTCAGATTCTTTCGCGATCACCATTGATCGCTAGCAGGATAGCGTGACGAATCATCCTGCTAATGTGCTTACGTTAGGCAAGCGCCATGCCAATTCCTGAAATGCGAAGGAAACAGCCCGCCGGGGAATAAAACAGGCCAAGGCAACTACCTGCAGGTGCCCTCAGATGGTCCAGTGGCACCGGGATAGCGCGCACTGTCTACGACCAATGGGGAATTATCATTCCCGCGAATAGTGAACATCATTCGAAGACTACAGCCGCAACGCGGCCAGCCTGTTAGGCTTGCGTTCTTTTATTGATTCTGCCCCTTGGCGCCCCACTGGAGT
>NZ_LWEZ01000696.1:0-645 GCF_001634945.1 Alcanivorax sp. HI0044 | reverse complement strand
AAGGGCCATGCCGAAGCGGCACTGAAGCCCACCAAGAGCACCATGCAAATGAGCGCAGAAGACTTCTCGTTCGATTACGAGTAACCGTCCTCCGTTCATGAAAAAGGTGGCCCCATAGCCACTGCTGTCGCACCGTTGGCAGCCTCATAAAGCGAACCTCATTTGAGGTTCGCTTTTTTTGTGCTTGTCAGGCTCTGACGGCCGGAAAGCTGACACATGGCCATGCCAATGAATGGATCCCAGCGCGTGACGGATATCAGTTTTTGGCCGTGATGATGCTTTTTGGCCAGCCTCTCAAAATCATGTCTCGAAACCGGTTTGAGCAGCTGGAGAATTGTAACCAGTTCGGTTCAGGCTTTTTCATTTGCCCCTAAACTGTGGGACAGCAGTGGGATTCGGCCGCGTTTTTTATTGCCTGACTGTTCGCCCTGCCCGACGGCCCCGGGCAATCCCTTTCCTTTTCTCTCTCCCCCATCTTGGGTATGCGCTTGGCGCCATCCAGCTGCTACATTAACCATCGTTCTATCGGGGTTTTACATCATCGAATTAATGATCGGGGAAGGTCATGACCATCTTGAAACCATTGCTGACCACAACGGTGGCTTGCATTCTGGCCGGCTGTGCCGCTCATCAACCCGGGCGCTC
>NZ_LWEZ01000695.1:0-848 GCF_001634945.1 Alcanivorax sp. HI0044 | reverse complement strand
CGGTCACATGCAGCAGCAGGGTGGCGTTGACCGTTTCTTCCAGGGTGGCCCGGAATGCCTGCACCAGCCGGTGCGGCAGGTGACGGATAAAGCCCACGGTGTCCGCCAGAATGGCGGGGCCGACGCCCGGCACCTTCACCTTGCGCAGGGTCGGGTCCAGGGTGGCAAACAACTGGTCCGCCACATAGACATCACCAGTAGTAATGGCATTGAACAGGGTGGATTTCCCCGCATTGGTGTAGCCCACCAGGGAAATCAGCGGGGTTTCCGAGCGCTGTCGTGCCCGGCGGCCTTGAGCGCGCTGCTTACGGACCTTGTCCAGGCGCGATTCGATCCCACGAATACGGTCACGTAATAAACGGCGGTCCGTTTCCAGCTGGGTCTCACCCGGGCCACGCAGGCCGATACCGCCTTTTTGGCGCTCCAGGTGGGTCCAGCCCCGCACCAGGCGGGATGACAAATGACGCAACTGCGCCAGCTCAACCTGCAAGCGCCCCTCGTGGGTGCGCGCCCGCTGGGCGAAAATATCGAGAATCAACCCGGTACGATCCAGCACCCGGCATTTCACCACCCGTTCCAGGTTACGTTCCTGGCCCGGGCTCAGTGCATGATTGAACAGCACCACGTCAGCGTTGTACTCGCTCACCATGGCGGCCAACTCGTCGGTTTTGCCGGTGCCGATAAACAGGGCCGGGTCCGGGCGGTCGCGCTTGCCGGTCAACTCGGCCACCGGCTGCACGCCGCTGGAGGTCACCAGGTGATGAAATTCGTCCAGATCCTCACGCCCCATGGCATCGGGCAGCTCCAGATGAACCAGAATCGCCCGCTCACCCGCTTCGGTACGTGTT
>NZ_LWEZ01000694.1:0-773 GCF_001634945.1 Alcanivorax sp. HI0044 | reverse complement strand
TAGCGGGAAACACAGCTTCAATATGCAGCAGACTCCGGTACACCGGCACGCCGTAAATACCGCGATAGCGCATTTCACTCTGCAGCTCGCCATCAATGCTCAGGGTATCCGGGATCTGGCTGTCCAGTACCTGCCGGTGTTCGATGGCGGTACAGGTTTCGCCGCTGCGGCAATCGCGCTTTTCCACCAGCTGTTTGCGGGTTCTGGGTACCACGATCAGTGGCCCACTGATCTGCTGTTCGCCACTGACCTGCCGGGTAATCTGGTGTTTGACGTGCATCGCTTCATTACTGCGGTCGGATATCTTTCCCTGGATCATTAACAGCGGCATGACCAGCACCAGCATTAGCCCGGCAATAGTGAACATTTTCAATAACAGGTTGGGTCGCATGGCTTCTCTCCCACAAATGACGCCCTCAGTGTGAGAAAACAGTGTGCGAAACCGATTTGAGGGTTTTGTGGGGATTGTGTGGGGGAAAGTGGTGACGAGTTGCGAGAAGCGAGTTTCGAAAACCCGGGCCATTTTTTTCTTCTCGCTTTTCGCTCTATCGCGCCGCCAACAATACTCCTGCGGGAAGAGGTCTATTCGGGGAGGATTAGCCTGGCCTGAACGCCTTCCGGGGTGTTTCCCACCTGCAGGCTGCCGCCGTGCAGACTGGCGATTTCGCTTACCATGGCCAGCCCCAGGCCTGAACTTCTTTCCTGACCCGGCGCCGGCAGGGAATAGAAACGCTCGGTGATGCGTTCAAGCGCATAGTCAGGAATCATGGGGC
>NZ_LWEZ01000693.1:0-674 GCF_001634945.1 Alcanivorax sp. HI0044 | reverse complement strand
CGAATTGAATGCGAATACATATTCGCATTATGTTTCCGGCCAACGCAAGCACACCGTGGAGGCCGAGATGACGGCACAGGCTCATATCGATGCGATTCCCAGCCGGGCGCGCCCGTTCGAGAAAACCCAGCAACCCACGCCGGCGTTGCTGCGCAAGCTGCTGGGCCGCGATCTGGCCCCCAGCCAGGAGGAATTCAGCGCGGTGCTGGAGGCGCTCAGTGTGGGGGATCCGGCCATGGATTCATTGGTGGACTGGATGATGGATCATGGCCCCCGTGAGGCGCGGGCGCTGTTTGAAACCGCCATTACCGAGGGGTTGGCTGCCATCCCGGATTGCCCGGAACCGCTGCGGCTGTTTATCAAAAGTGTGGAAAGGCGCCCGGCCTGGGTGGATTTCGACCTGATTGATGAGGGCGCCCGCTTTATTCATTCCACCGGGATGACCGCGCCCTATGTGTTGCGTGATCTGGCATTGATGGGGGGCTACCTGCTGTCCGGTTTCAATCAGTCGCTGGTGTTGACCGGGGCATTGAATCAGGGCGCGTCGCGACGCATTGCCGAGACCGGGAAGTGGTGGGTCGACTGTACCGAGGAAGGGGGGCTGAAACGTTTCAGTGCCGGTTTCCGGGGCACCTTGCACGTGCGCCTGGTGCATTCGCTGGTGCGCCGCAACC
>NZ_LWEZ01000692.1:0-946 GCF_001634945.1 Alcanivorax sp. HI0044 | reverse complement strand
TCACCACAACCCCACCCCCGGTCGCCAGCACGATGCCGGACTCCCGGGTCAATTCGTCGATAACATCCTGCTCTCGCCGCCGGAAGCCCGCCTCGCCTTCCATATCGAAGATCCAGGGGATGTCCGCACCGGTCTTCTCCTCAATGACACGATCAGAGTCGAAAAACGGGCGATCCAGCAGCTGGGCAAGATGCCGGCCCAGGGTGCTTTTACCTGCACCCATGGGCCCGACAAGAATCAAAGGAACAACAGAATTAGTCTTGATCACCGATTAGCCAAAGCATCCTTCATCAACCGTGGCGTAATAAAGATCAGCAGCTCCTGCTTGTTATCACGCTTTACGGTATTTCTGAACAAGTTACCAATCCACGGCAAGTCACCCAGGAAAGGCGTCTTGGTCACGGAATTGATCTTCTCCTGCTGGAAGATACCACCGAGCACCACCGTCTCGCCATCATTGACCAGCACGGAGGTTTCTACCCGGTTGGTATTGATCGCCGCAGAGCCGTCGGAACTGAAGGAGTCGTTGTTGACTTTCAGCGTCATGATGATATTGCCATCCGGCGTGATATGCGGAGTTACCTCCAGGCGCAGCTCCGCTTCCACGAAGTCGATGGAAGTGGCACCGGAGGACGTGGCCACCTCAAAAGGCACTTGCTGACCAGAGGCAATCACCGCCGGCTGCTGATCCGCTGTCAACACCTTCGGAGTCGCCACCAATTCACCATGGCCTTCAGCCTCTAGCGCAGACAGCTCAAGCTCAATAAGGCCAGAGGTCAAGGAAGTAAAGCCAACAGCAAAACGGGAAGCACTTGCAGAATCTACACCCAAGTCAACCAATAAATCATCGGAGTTATCAGCACCAGGAATAATAAAATCCTGATCAATTTCGCCTGTAGTCGGGTCGATTTCAGTTTCCAGGTTAGTCCCATGCAAGTCCCTAATG
>NZ_LWEZ01000691.1:0-467 GCF_001634945.1 Alcanivorax sp. HI0044 | reverse complement strand
TCTCCAACGCCGTGCGCGAAGTCTTTGTGCGCCTGCACAAGGAAGGCCTGATCTACCGCGGCAAGCGGCTGGTCAACTGGGATCCTGCCCTGCACACCGCCATCTCCGACCTGGAAGTGGAGAACGTGGAAGAACAGGGCCACATGTGGCACTTCCGCTATCCGCTGTCTGATGGCTCCGGCCACCTGGTGGTCGCCACCACCCGCCCGGAGACCATGCTCGGCGATACCGCCGTGGCCGTGCACCCGGAAGACCCGCGCTACAAGGACATGATCGGCAAGACCATTCGCCTGCCACTGGCTGATCGCGACATCCCCCATCATCGCCGACGATTACGTGGACCCGGACTTCGGCTCAGGCTGTGTGAAGATCACCCCGGCCCATGACTTCAACGACTATGAAGTGGGCAAGCGTCACGACCTGCCGATGATCAACATCTTGACCATTGATGCAGCGCTGAATGACGA
>NZ_LWEZ01000690.1:0-829 GCF_001634945.1 Alcanivorax sp. HI0044 | reverse complement strand
CTGGACAAGAGCCCGGACGATGCCGCCATTACCCGCGCCATCATCGACATGGCCCACAGCCTGAAGATGAACGTAATCGCCGAAGGGGTAGAAACCGAAGACCACCTGAGCATTCTGCGCGACATGCATTGCGACAGCATCCAGGGCTACCTGATCAGCCGCCCGGTGCCGGAAAACGAGTTACTGGAATTGCTACACACCCAGGCCTATAGACAGCAGTTGAAAGTTGACAATTGATAGTTGACAGCTGCGCGGAACAGGGCTGTTTTGTCTGAAATAAAAGAGGCCGCGCTCAAACTTTGGGCGCGGCCTCTACGGTTTCAAAACATGACGTGCTGCGGCGTGTCGCTGTCAACTGTCCACTATCAACTGTCAACTGATCCCAGCAGCTCCAGCGTCTCCTCCGCCCGAAAATACCCTTCCAGGTGCCGACGCAGCCACGCCTCCAGCAGCCCTTCGCTCTGCAGCTTGGCCATCACTGGCGGCAGGAAGCGGCGGGCATCATCAAGCATCAGCTCGCGGGTGACGCCCAGCTCATCCAGCAGGCCAGTGAGGCTGGTATCACCATATTTATCGAAAAACGCCTGCACGCCCGCTTCCAGCATGGCATTGAAGTAATCCGTGTGGCGCAGATCCCGCCAGTACTCGAACACGATCACGAACAGCTCCTGAATATCCTCGCTGCTCACCAGTTCCTTCAGGTCCGCCACCGGGCGCTGGGAAAAGTCCTGCCAGCCCACCTTCACCAACTCGCGCAACTCATCCAGGTTCTCGTCGCGATACAGGTACGGATCACTCAACAATTGCTCCGTGCGACGCAGTAACCATT
>NZ_LWEZ01000689.1:0-758 GCF_001634945.1 Alcanivorax sp. HI0044 | reverse complement strand
AATACCGCCTCGGTAGCAGCCTTTGATGGCCAGGTTGGTCAGGTTGCGTACGCGGCAACCAAAGGCGGCGTGGTCGGCATGACGCTGCCCATCGCCCGTGATCTGGCGCCACTGGGTATCCGTTGCAATACCATCGCCCCGGGGATTTTCAACACCCCGCTGATGAATGCGGCACCGGACAAGGTGAAGCAGCCGCTGATCGAAATGACCCAGTTCCCGAAACGGCTGGGGCATCCGCAGGAATACGGTCAGCTGGTGTGCCACATGATCGAGAACAAATTCCTCAACGGCGAAACCATCCGTATCGATGGTGGTATCCGTATGCAGCCTCGGTAGCACAGGAGACGCAGCACGCGTCACGCTACATGCAACACGAAAAAGCCCCGGTTTTCCGGGGCTTTTTGCTGTCTACGAAGCCGCTGTAGGAGTTCCCTTCCAGGGGACGAACCGAGCGCAGCGAGGCGACAGAGATAACCGTCTGCTGCAATCGACGGTTGAGTAACCCGTGATTTCGATCTTTCCATGTTTACGGGCCGGTTCGTCCCCTGGAAGGGAACTTGTATGTTTGAATGCTCTTCCTGCAACCATGCAGGACTTGCCGGGGTGGAGGGACCAAAGGAGCATCTGACCCAAGGGTACAGACGGTAGGAGATTTGGCCCCACCCCGCACCTATTCATACGCCGATAAAGAATCCATCGGCTGAGTTGCACCTCAGACCGACGATACCTAGCAAGCCAGCGTTCAGGTGCGCCCCGAC
>NZ_LWEZ01000688.1:0-501 GCF_001634945.1 Alcanivorax sp. HI0044 | reverse complement strand
TCGCCACCATGAACGGGGCTATCTACAAGGGCTTTGAAGGCATGTTCGAAATCATGCTGCTGTCCATGTTGATTGGTGGTCTCTCACAATTGATGACGGATCAGGGCGGCACCCGCTGGGTGATCGAGCGGATTCACGGGCTGACAAGATTGCTGAAGTTGCCACTGCAAAAAGCAGGCGAAGTAGGCATTGCCCTGCTGGTGGTATTCGCCAATATCTTTGTGGCCAACAACACCGTGGCCATCGTGCTCACCGGCGAAATGGCCCGCGACATTGCCAACGATCACGGCGTGGACCTGCGCCGTTCTGCCAGCCTGCTGGATATTTTTTCCTGCGTGGTGCAGGGCCTGATTCCCTACGGTGCCCAGGTACTGCTGGCCTGCTCCATCGCTGAGCTGTCTCCCCTGGCGCTAATCAGTTCCATTCATTATTGCTGGGCCCTGGCCATTGCCGGTATCGCCGCGATCGCCATTAACCGGCCGCGCTTGCCGCTGCCTGATA
>NZ_LWEZ01000687.1:0-6601 GCF_001634945.1 Alcanivorax sp. HI0044 | reverse complement strand
GCGTTCTTCCGGGACTACGATCGCTATCTGTTGCTGGGCTGGGGAGTCACGGTGCCCCTGCTTGCTATTATCGGTGGCTTGCTGATTGCCCGGGGGCTGAACTTGCCATTACGCCGGCTGGCCAAAGTGGCCTTGAAAGTCGGGCGAGGCGAGGCGGTGCCGGTGCTGGATACCACCATCGGCCCGGAGGAAATCCAGGCGGTTAACACCGCCTTTAACCGAATGACCCGTGACTTGCAGCAGGCCCAGCGGGATCGGGCATTGCTGTTGGCCGGCGTGTCCCATGATTTGCGAACCCCGCTAACGCGCCTGCGGCTGTCAGCGGAATTCATGCAGGACGAAGAGCTGGCAAAAGGCATTGTCGAAGACATTGAGGATATGGATGCGATCCTCGATCAGTTTATTTCCTTTATCCGTGACGGGGCGGATGAGCAGCCAGATTTTGAAAACCTGAATGACCTGATTCAGGAAGTGGCCGGCAAGTACCCGGCCGAACAGCTACGGTTCGAACTGGAAGATCTGCCCCGGTTAATGCTCAAACGACTGACCGTAAAACGGATGCTGGCCAACCTGGTGGGTAACGCGCTCAAGTACGGCGCCTCGCCGGTGGAAATCCGCACCGCTGTTACCGAAAACAAGGTGGTGCTTACCGTGCGTGATCATGGGCGCGGCGTGCGTGAAGAAGACATTCCTCTGCTGTTACAGCCGTTTTCCCGGGGCGAAAAGGCGCGCACTCTCAGTGGCAGTGGCCTGGGGCTGGCGATCGTGAAACGGATTGTGGACATGCACCATGGTGAAATTCAGCTGGCCAACCATCCCCATGGCGGGCTGTTAGTGGAAGTGCGTTTTCCGGTAACCGGTAAATTCGTGCAACCGGAGCCCCTTTCCGCCGGTGTGAGATAAGGTTTTCCGGTAACAAAAAACCACATTTTGTGGCCCGGAATGTGCGCTGGCGCAAGGTTTGCAGTGTAAGGGTCGGTGCATTCTAGTACGCAGTTACTGGCATGGGTAACTGGAAAAACACCAATGACAGACAGCCAATAATAACGATGAAAAAAATGGATCCTGTTGCAACAATACGTTGTTGATGCCACTGCCAACCTGTTCGAAAACATAACCGTGAACAGGTGAATGGGACAAGAAGCGGGCACAGCGCGCAGGCAGCAGGGCGAACACCAAATGGACTTGGGAGAGCGCCTTATGAATATCCTCGCCGTGTGGTTGCCACCACGATGACCTGTATTTCCAGCCAGATTCTATTCGCTGATCCTCACGGGCGTTAACCGGGGTGGGTTAATGTTTGTGTTGTGAATGCCGATAGCCTGTTGTGGCCTGTGTGCCACGAGAGGTTTTGGGTCGCACGCCTGTGCGGCCTTTTTTTCGTTTGGGTAAATTCTTCGGACGCCTGATGCTCGAACCCGGAAGCGACATCAGCGCTGTTCTTTCTCCGGTTTTGATCTAAGCTTTGAGGCGTGAGGCGTGAGGCGTCGGTCGCCCAGCCTTATAACCCAGGGAGCGGTAATGACAATACACGAACGACGAGTTTTCGGGATGCGCATGGGGCTGGCCATGCTGGTTGCGGTTGGCGTCATTGTCAGTGCGCCGCTGCGGGCCAGTGATGATCCGTTGCGGACCGGTTATGCGGGCGTGCAGTACAACCTGCTCGATCAGCAGATCCCTGTTGGTGATGATGCACAACCGCGCAGCGTTCAGGCGGTGTGGGGCTGGCAGTACAACACCCTGCTCGCGCTGGAAGCGCGGCTGGGTTATGGCGTCAGTGACGATGAGGGCGGGCTGGAGACGGCCCGGGTTAGCGTGGACCCGCAATGGCTGGTGGGTGGCTATCTGAAAATGGGCCTGAGTTACCGTTTGCCGCTGTCCCCCTATGTGCTACTTGGGCACTCCTCGGTGAAGCGCGAGGTCACCGTGGCCGGCGGCGATAGCGAAGACGATGTGGCCAGCGATCCCTCCTACGGCATGGGGGCGTCGATCAAGCTGAACGAACGTAATGCCCTGACGGTGGAATGGCTGCAGCTGGATGACGACGACAATGACCTGACCACCGTTAACGTGGGCTATCTGTTCCGTTATTGATCGGTCTGTGCGGGCAGGCCGGTGGTAACGGCGTTACGTTTTTCCAGGCTGCGGCCGGCCAGGAAAATCAGCAATCCGCCCATGGCCAGGGCCGCCCCTACCAGGCCGGTGGCGGACCATTGTGCGCCCATCTTGATGGTGACGCCGGCCAGCCAGGCGCCCAGCGCATTCGCCAGGTTGAACGCGGCATGGTTCATGGAGGCAGCCATGGTCTGGGCGTCTTCTGCCACATCCATGAGTCGCGTTTGCAGGGCCGGGCCCAGTGCCATGCTGGTGCCGACCAGCCCCACGAAGAGGATGGCGGGCAAGGGCCAATCGGCGGCAAAGTAAAAGCCGGCCTGAATCAGCGCACACCAGATCAGAATACGCGGTATGGCACGCAGCAAGTTGCCGTCTGCTGCGCGGGCACCGGCAAAGTTACCGATGATGGTGCCGATGCCGAAGATCATCAGCACCATGGGGCCCCAGCTTTCCGCCATGCCGGATTGCTCGGTGAGGGTGGGCATCACATAGCTGAACACCGAAAACATGCCGCCGAAACCGATGCTGGCGACCCCCAGGGTGAACAGCACCCGCTGTTTGACCAGCGCGGACAATTCGCGACGTGGGCTGGCGTTCGGGTCCGGCGCCTGGGCGGGTACCCACAGGCGGATTAACAGGGCGGTGCACAGGGCAATCACGCCCACGCCGATAAAGGCCACTTCCCAGCCGAACAGATTGCCGGCCCAGGTGGCCAGGGGCGCGCCAACCACGATGGCAATGGTCAGCCCGCTCATCACCCGAGCGACGGCGCGGGCACGCATGTGATAGGGCACGGCGGAGGCTGCCACCAGGGCGGCGACACCAAAGTAGGCCCCATGGGGCAGCCCGGCCAGAAAGCGCAGGGCCACGAAGGTCCAGAAATCCGTGGCCAGGGCGCTGGCCATGTTGCCCACGGCAAACACCAGCATCAGGGTGATCAACAGTCCTCGCCGGGGCACCCGGGCCGCCAGAGCGGAAATCAGCGGTGCACCGACCACCACCCCCAGCGCATAACTGCTGATGGCATAGCCCACATCCGGCACCGGGACTTGCAGGTCGGTGGCCACGCGCTGCATCAGTCCCATAATGACGAACTCGCCACTGCCAATGCCAAAGCCCCCCAGAGCCAGAGCGAGGGAAAGGCGAAGCAAGCGACTGGAGTCGGAGGACATAAGGGTTCCTGGATGAAGGCAGCGGGCAGGTCTGTGACGGATGGGATGAGACTGTCGATATTGAACAGGGTTCATTCTAGCATGCGAAAGAATGGTTTAGTGCCTGGAGCAGGCAAGAAAACGCCAGCAAGAACAATGCAGCAAGAATGAAGAAAGAATGACAGGGGTAACGATGAAGGTGACACGCATCATGGCCAATGTGGCCACGGACGATCTGGGCAAGGCGCAGGCCTTCTATGGCGAGATTCTTGGCCTGGACCGGATTATGGACCATGGCTGGTTCCAGACCTATGGCTCGGCAGAAACCATGACGGTGCAGCTGAGTTTTGGCTCCCAGGGTGGTTCAAACACAGCGGTGCCGGACCTGTCCATTGAAGTGGATGATCTGGACGAGGCATTGAGGCGGATGCAGCAAGCGGGAGTGCCGGTGGAATACGGGCCGGTGAGTGAGCCCTGGGGCGTACGACGCTTCTATGTACGTGACCCGTTCGGTCGGCTGTTGAATATTTTGCAGCATGAATAACCGCCCCTCTTGCCCGAGCAGGGTGGAGAGGCGGTGTGGCGTCACAGGGCGCTGGTTGGCACCAGCGGAATATTCACCCGCGATGGCATGGCCGGGGCGCTGTAAATGGTCATGGCGCCCAGCAGGCTGGTGAGCAGGTCGGGGATCGGGCTCAGGCCATGGGGCAGGTCACTGGTGCCCACGCTGATGCGCAGCTTTTCCCCGGCCTTGATCAGGGCGCTGGTGGGGAACACTTCCACATCGGCCCGGAAGGCGGTCAGCGGGCTGATGCTACGTTTTGATTCTGCGCTAAACGGGTGCCAGGGCTGGATCAGTTTGCCGTTCATGAAACGCGATTTGCTGGCATCAAAGGCACTCATGGACGCCATCTGAATGCCGTGGGTCAATGGCCGGGCAATGCCGTTGTCGCCCACCACGCTGACCCGCACGGTGACATTGGTATCCAGGGCGGTGGTGGACGCCCAGATCTGCCCGGTGATCGGGCCGTTGATGGCCATGTCTTCTTCCAGCGGCTCGCTGGTGTACACCGCTTCCAGCAGGTTGACCACGTTGTCCTGTGCCGAGCAGGGCGGCAGGATCAGGCCGAGCACGCCGGCAGTCCACTGGCTGGCGCTGGCGGAGCACAGGCCATTGACCGGCGTCTGCAGCAGGCTGGTCTGCTTGTTGCTGGTGGGAGCGTCCCCGCTGATCTTGCCAAACAACGGCAGACCGAACTGGCCGTGCAGGTAGAAGGTTTCCGCTTTGGCCTGGGGGTGTGGCCAGTCGGCGGCGGTGACATAGCGTTCGGCACCGGTGTAGTACTGGGTGACCGGCGGGTAGGACGGGGCGCCGGTGTCGATATCTTTCAGGTAATGGTCAAACCAGGCCAGGCGCAGGCTGTCCAGGTCCGGCACACCATCCGCGGGCAGGCCGGCACCGGATGAGCCGTCCAGGTGCTGCCAGGGACCGATCAGCAGTTTGGCGGTGGTGTGGTCCTTGAGCCCTTCATAAATCAGCGGCTCGCCGCGCTGGAAAATATCGTTTAGCCCGCCGACCACGAAGGTGGGCGCACTGATCTTGTCGATCTGTTCCAGCGGTGAGCGGATACGCCAGAACTCGGTGTCGAAGCGGTTCTCATCACCAATCAGGGCTCCGGCAATCACCGGCACCTGGAAATCCACCAGAGCACCTTCCAGGTGCTGAAGCAGGGTGGTGAGGCTGTAGGCAGGATCGCCATTCTCGAAGCCCACGGAGGAGGGGATAACGCCCAGCCCGGTGACCAGCGCCATCCACAGGGGAATAAAGCCGGCGTTGACCTGGCCCCCGGAGAACACGATGTCCCGGTAGGCGTCGCCCATGGGCACCACGGCAAAAATCGCCTGCACGGCCGGGTCTTCCTGGGCGCCGGTGAGCAGACCGGTGATGCCCATGTAGGAGGGGCCATTCATGCCGATCCGGCCGTTACTCCAGGGCTGTGTCTTGATGTACTCCACCAGCTCGGCCATATCGTCCTGATCCACCTGGCTGAAGGCCTGCCAGCTGCCCTCCGAGGCACCGGTGCCGCGCATATCCACATTGATATAGGCATAGCCGTGTTTCACCAGGTCCAGGTCGGCAATCAGGCTGCTGGACAGGAACTGGTTGTAGCCGGTGAAGGTGGCGATCACCGGGAAGGGGCCGTCGATGGCATTGCCGTTTTCGTCCGCTGGCAGGGTGACGGTGGCCGCCAGACGAATGCCGTCGCGCATGGTGATCAGCTGCTGGGGCAGGTTGACCGTGTTCGGGTATTCCTCGTCGCGCTGGTAGGGCTCGCTCCAGGCCAGGTTCACCGGTGTGCTCACATCCTCGCCAGCATCGTTATCGGTATCGTCATCGCTGTCGCCGCCGGTGTTGGCGTTGGGGGTGTTGGATGCATTGGCAACGGTCGGGGCGCTGCCGCTACCTCCGCCGCAGGCGGTCAGTTGCAGTGCCAGGCCAAGGAGAATGACGATCAGAGTGCGGCCATTCAGGCGCGCTGAGGATGAAGCGGGCATGGTGCGGTCCCTGTGTTGTTATGGTGGCGGCTCGCCGTGGAGCGAGACATTTTTTTATAGATGTATCAGCGTAGGTGAGATGGCAGTGCAAATCTGTGGGTACCTTGGTGCCCAAGCGTGAAAGATGCAGGGGCTTTTGTGACGGACTGTAATCTGCCTCTGGCCGGAAACGTTTGTGGTGGCAAGGCTGATGGCGGGGTCACCGGGTGCGGCGTAGCTCAGTGGCTTTTTTGGGGGGGATTTGCGTTTTGCCTGGCCAGTTTGCTGTTGGGGGGAAGCCGGCCCCCGGTTCCCCCGGGGGTGAGGCTCTGCGCTGAAGAAGGGGTGGCGTTGTGGTCACCAGGGGGGCTTTGAGCGTCAAGGCATCCTGCGTTGAGTGCGAGACAGTCGCGCTAATCAGCGCTTTGTCACTACTCTGCCGGGTTCAGTTTCAGCAGCTGCCCCTTGTTGCTGTCGGTGAGCAGGTACAGGTAACCGTCCGGCCCCTGACGGACATCGCGGATTCGCTGTTCACGGTCCCCCAGCAGCCGGGTTTCACTGATTGGCTGCTGCCCGTCAAACGCCACCATGTTCAGATGCTGCAACTTGAGTGCACCGTTAGCGGTGTGGCCTTGCCAGCCGGGGTAACGGTCGCTGGTAATGAAGGCCATGCCGGCCGGAGCGATGGAGGGGGTCCAGTGCAGCAAGGGCTGGGCGTAGCCTTTTTTCTCGGTGTCGCCAATGCCGGGGCCGTAATATTCCCGGCCATAGGTAATCACCGGCCAGCCATAATTGACGCC